>JBCCOI010000020.1:0-30774 GCA_039025515.1 Planctomycetota bacterium | reverse complement strand
TGAGACGCGAACTGCGGACGTGGACGGAGAGGTCCAGGCGGAACAGAGATCTCTATCCGTGGTCACGGGTAAAGACTCTCTCGGGCGAATTCACTCCGTTGAAACCTGTGGGACTGTCGATGGTCCAGGAATCCGCTACGTCCTGTTTTTGAGCGGATGCCCAATTCGATGCCAGTATTGCCACAACCCTGACGCTCAGGGTCCACCCCGCGGGTCTCAAAAAACCGCGAGCGACGTGATCAAGAATGTACTCCGATACCGTAACTTCATTCGCTCAGGAGGCCTAACAGTCAGTGGCGGCGAGCCACTGTTACAGACTGATTTCGTTCGTTCCGTCTTTGTCGAAGCAAAACAACACGATATTCACACGGCACTCGATACATCGGGTTTCCTCGGTCATCGGGCTGATGACGCGTTGCTCGCTCACACAGATCTTGTGCTGCTCGATATCAAAGGCTCCGATTCGGAGACGTATAAGCGAACCACCGGCGTCGAAATCGCACCGACGCTCGCCTTCGCAAAGAAGCTATCGAAACGAAAGCAAGCGATGTGGATCCGGTTCGTTCTCGTACCCGGACTTTCAGATCAAGAGTCAAATATCCGCGGTGTCGCCTCGTTTGTGCGTTCACTCGAGTCAGTCGAGCGTATCGAAATCCTGCCGTTCCACAAAATGGGCGAGCATAAATACAAGTCGCTGGGCAAGAAGTACCAGCTCGCCGACACGAACGAGCCGTCTCGAGAGGAAGTCACGAGATGCCAAGAAATCTTCGCCCGCGAAGGACTAACCGCGCTGATCTAAACCGCCCAAAGATGGCACCGACCGCTGCTTGTTTTCCCCCTGTCGACGCCCTTCACAGCTTCACGAAGAGTTTTCTTCGGTACATCCACCAGACGGGTAAGAAAACGAGAGCTGTGTAGAGCAGCGCCCAAAGCAGCGAAACAAATGTTCGATCCAACCCGACCACTTCAAGTCCGTCCATAAACACGCTCTTGACGGTCTGGCCTTCGCTTCCGATTCCGATGGTGAATAGGATGCCCAGCGTTCCGTGGATGACATAAGCCGTGATTGCGTTGGCGCCGAACACCCGTGGAACATACGCCCATCTCTTCCATTGCTGCACGTCGATCACCCAGATGAGAGCTCCCAAAGTCATCGCCGCAAGTCCGCCGGTGTACAGAACGAAAGAACTACTCCAGAGGTTCTTGTTGTAGGGGAAAAACCAATTCCAAATGCCCCCAATCGCAACGGCAAAGAAACCCGCCAACAAGAGAGCGAATGACTGCCGCATTCGATCCGATTCTCGAACAAGCAGCTGCCCCGCAATCACCCCCAGAAGCCCAGTCGCTATCGAAGGAAGTGTACTGAGAAGCCCCTCGGGATCCCAAGTCTTCTCGTAGAGCGAACCGGGGATCAGCTTGCGGTCTAGCCATGCCGAAAGGTTCACTCCAGGCTCCAAATTGGCAGCAATGAAAGCGTCATTTAGCGGCGTAAGATCCGTGACGTTTACCAACTCGTGTGCTCGCGAGACTTCACCTGTCGACAGCGCTTCACGGATAACGCCATCGACCGGAACCGGTACCAATGTCATCGCCAAAAAGTATCCGACCAGAAGTGTCCCCACCAACCACACCTGCGTTCGCAGTTTTGAGTGCAAGAAGAGTATCGAGCAAACGACAAAGACAATCGAAATACGCTGCAGCACTCCCGGTATGCGAACGTCGCTGAAATTGAAGTGCGGAAACAATGCCAACGCGATCCCAAGTCCAAAGATCATCACGCCTCGCGTGCAGATCTTTCTATACATTGCTCGGGGGCGCACACCTTGCTCCAGTCTCTTCGTGTATGCAAACACGATGGAGACACCGACAACGAACAAAAAGAATGGGAACACGAAGTCGGTGGGAGTGATGCCATTCCACGTCGCATGGCGCAAAGGCGAATAGACGTACGACCAATCTCCGGGATCATTGACAATGACCATCCCGGCGATCGTCAGTCCACGTAGAACATCCAGTGCGAGTAGTCGAGGAGAGTCTGTTGATGGATACATCGCGAGAAGGTCATAGCGGCTTCAGCTGTAGTGAGCAATCGATCAAGATCCGTCGTCCAGCAGTTCATCGGTGATGTTTAGATTGGTGGAGACATTCTGAACGTCGTCGTGCTCATCCAGCTGCTCCAGCAGTCGCATTGCTTTTCTGCCCGTGTCTGCGTCGACATCGACTGTGGTCTGCGGAATCAACGTGATCTCTTTGACCTCCGGTTCCAGACCGGCATCCTCGAATGCTTCGGCCAAAGTCTGATAGTCATCGGGCGCGGTCGTGACTTGGATCTTCCCATCGCTCGGTTCGACATCTTCGCCTCCGTGTTCGATCGCAACTTCGGTGACCTGATCTTCATCAACACCGTCGGCCGGAAAGACGAACAGTCCCTTTCGATCGAAGAGGTAAGACACGCACCCCGTCTTGCCGAGCTCGCCGCCGAGCTTTGAAAAGAGCGAACGCAGCTCGGGAGCGGTGCGGTTTCGGTTATCGGTCATGCTCTCGCACATGATCGCGACGCCACCGGGGCCGTAACCTTCGTACAAGACTTCTTCGACACGACCGCCGCCCAGCTCACCCGTCCCCCTTTTGATCGCACGTTCGATATTGTCTTTCGGCATGCTGATGGCCTTGGCATCATCGATCGCCTTCCTGAGTTTGAAGTTAGCAGTCGGATCGCCACCGCCACTCTGCGCGGCAACGATGATTGCTTTGCTCAGCTTGCTCCACAGCTTTCCGCGGGCGGCATCCACGCGACCTTTACGATGCTGGATGTTCGCCCATTTGGAGTGACCGGCCATGATTGCCCTTTCGAACTTGGGGATGAGGTCGGAAAAAGCGTTCGTTCAAACACGCTTCGGAATTCGTTCCACGGAATCGTGGTCCGTCAGCCGCAAGACACTATCGCGGTTTACGTTTCGACAGTTTGCGATTCGACGACTTTTTCGTTGTCGTCGTCTTGGACGCAGTGCTCTTTTTTGCCGCTTTCTTCTTGGTTGATTTTTTGGCCGCCTTTTTAGATGCCGGCTTTTTCTTTTTAGTTTCCGCTGGTTGAGCCGACTTCTTTGGCGTCTTACTGGCCGAGCTCTTTACAGACTTTGTGGAAGCCGTCTTCGCCCGCGTCGACTTATCCGACTTGGACGTTGTTTCTTTCACGTCGGTCGCCTTGGGTTTCGCCGTCGCTGCCTTCGCCGGAGGAGACTTTGCCGCGGAAGACTTCGCTGCAGCAGCTTTGCCGGCTTTCGCGGAGTCCTTGGCGGCGGTTTTCGCAGCGTCCTTTGCCGGCGTCTTCTTCGTCGGCTTCGATTCCACCACTTCTTCGGCAGCTTCCTCAGCCGCTTTCTCTTCACGTCGTCGTCGCCTCACGCGACGAATGGCCGCTTTCTTGCTTGCCTCCCACTCGTCGTATCTGGCCGACGAACCTTTATCGACCGCATCAATGACTGCCCTCGTTTTCTTGTCGCTATGGTCCATCATCAAAGCGACACCGGCTTGATGAAGCAGCGATCCGAATTCGACTCCTCTATTCTTGGCGATCGCTCGTTCCAACCCGGGAACCTTGCCTTTTGCCGCCTCCGTCTGCGAAGCGATCCCGGTACTCAACATGATGACCATCGCGGCATAGTCGACGGGAATCGAATGCCCACCCAAACCGTGCTGTACCGTGTACGAGAGCACGAAGGGAGTTACCGCGGGCATTGCCTCCAGTTTTGCCACAGCTTTTCCGAGATTCTCCTTCTTTAAGTGATCAAGATCGAAGGAATAGAATTCCTCAAACAACGATTGAAGCGTGTCCTTCAATCTCCGCGCCGATTTCGCGGGGTCCGGCATTCCACTCAAGACTTGAGTCAGTTCGGTGACCGTCGTGACGCGGACCTCATTCCAATCAAAAAACTCCTGTTCGCACTTCGCCAAACCCTCGTCCGCGAGATCGTACGGTGCGTCTTGCAGGAGGCACGCGTAAAGAATGTGCTCAAGTAGCGGCCGCGAGGGCTGCGAAGGTGGGAGCGAATACTTCTTCTTCAGCTCGGTGTGAAGTTTGGCGATCAGCTTGGCTCGATTACTTGCTGCCATCAAATATGCCGAAAGGTTGGTGGTTTGTCTCTTGAGTTGATGATCAATTTCTTCGTAGCGAAGGCCATGCGGTGAACGTGGCTAGGCTATTCCCGGCGAGTCTTCATCCGACGGGTCCCCGGTCACCTCCGCTTCGATTTCCATCGCTGCCCCTTCACCGCTGGGATGTGTGTCAGTGTTTTCTTCTTGCTCTCGTCGAATTTTGTTTAGCAATTCGCCGACGACCATCGCGTTCTCAATCCCGCGGTTGAGTTCGAAGCGTAGCTTGGGGGTGTAGCGAGTATCGATCCGATTAGCGATTTTGGACTGCAAGAACCCAGCAGAGTTCTGCAGCCCTTTGAGCGAGAGTGCCTTCTGTTTCTCATCACCCATGACGCTGACGGACACCGTCGCCTCTCGCATATCGGGGGTGACCTCCACGCCAATCACCGTCACATCCTTCACCCTAGGGTCACGAATCTCAGTGAGAATTGATGAGGCGACCACTTCTCGAATGGCTTCAGCGGCTTTTAGGAGACGACGGCTTGTCACGAAGTTGATTAAGGCTGGGGACTTATTGAATTTCGAACACCCTGACGATCAAGTGTGTTCAAGCATTTGGAACCGGAAAATGCAGAATGATTCGAAGACCGGCATCATCTGGCCCGACGAGATGGAGCGAGTCACCGGTGCCGGGTCCGCCGCAACGAGAAAGCGCCGAGTCGACTTCGACGTGGAGATGACGTTGCCGCCATCGCTGACGCGTTTCCTCATGACTCGGCGACCATCCGTCGAAGCTAGCGATCGTCAGGCCGCGGATGATTGCTCCTCAATGGCTCAGTCAAGCGTTCGCGCGACTTCCTCGATTCGGTAGGCCTCCAGTACGTCATCTTGCTTGACATCGTTGAATCCTTGCAACCGGATACCACATTCCATGCCACGCGGGACTTCCTTGACGTCTTCTTTGATTCGCCGCAGTGAATCGAGTCCGTAGTCTCCGATGGTTCGTCCGTCTCGATTGACACGAATTCTGCAGCCACGCTGAATCGAGCCTTGGGCGACATAGCACCCGGCAATCGTACCGACGCGGCTGATGCTGAAGACCTGTTTGACCAAAGCCCTTCCCAGTTCGACGACCTTTTCTTCAGGCTTCAGTCGACCTTCGATCATCGCTTTGATGTCGTCTGTCAACTTGTAGATCACATCGTATCGACGAATTTCGACATCTCGATCGTCGGCGAGTGAACGAGCTTGTTCGTCCGGAATGACGTTAAATCCAAGGATCACCGCTTCGGAAGCATTTGCCAGCTGCACGTCGGCCAACGTGATGCCACCGACACTCCGCTGCAAAACCTTGATTTCAACTTCGGGATGTTCGAATTTGCCGAGTTCCTTGTCGATCGCTTCGAGTGATCCTTTCACATCGGCACGAATGATCACGTTGAGCTTGACCTTCTCTTCGGTCTGACCGAGACGACCATCTTGGAGCATCTCTTGGAAACGATCAAAGGAGACTGCCGTCGAGATACCCGAGAGTGACTGCCGACTCGAAGCATCGGCGCGGCTGGCGGCGATTTCGCGAGCGTCTCCAATGTCGGAGAGCACGTGGAATCTGTCGCCGGCTCCGGGAGGAGCCTCCATACCCATCACACTGACAGGTGTGCTCGGACCTGCCTCTTCGATCCCTTCGCCGGTCAACGTGTTTGCCATTGCACGAACGCGTCCATAGGTCGGACCGCAAACGACGACATCTCCGACTCGCAGCGTTCCGTTTTGAACGACCATCTTTGCAACAACCCCACGGTCGCCTTGTTGCTCAGACTCCAAGCAAACTCCAAGTGCCGCTCGGTCCGGGTTGGCCTGATATTCGTTCAGCTCGGCAATGGTGAGCAACGTTTCCAGCAGATCGTCCATTCCCTCACCGCTGATCGCGCTGGTGCGAACGACTTCAACGTCGCCGCCCCACTCGCTGGGTGTCAGCTGATGCTCGGTCAACTGGGTTAACACGCGGTTTGGATCAACCCCCTCGAGATCGATCTTGTTGAGCGCGACGACGATCGGAACCTCTGCGGCTTTCGCATGGCTGATCGCCTCTTCGGTCTGCGGCATGATCCCATCGTCAGCGGCAATCACCAAAACAGCGATGTCGGTAACGTTTGCACCTCGCGCCCGCATTTCTGTGAATGCCTCGTGACCCGGTGTATCGACAAACGTGACGCTCCGCTCGTCTTTTTCGACCTCGTAGGCCCGAATGTGCTGGGTAATTCCGCCGGCTTCGCCGCTGACGACGTTGATCCCGATGAGGTAGTCCAGCAGGCTTGTCTTCCCATGGTCAACGTGGCCCAGGAACGTCACAATCGGAGCTCTTGCAACCAGCTCATCCGGATCGTCCGTCAACTCTTCGATCTCGGTGATCAGCTCATCTTCGAGGGTTTCAGCTTCTTTGAGCTGAAGTTCCAGGTCCAATTCGGCTGCGATCAACTCGGCCGTCTCGAATTCGAGCTCGGCGTTGATATTTGCCATGATGCCCATGCCCATCATGGTTTTCAAAAGCTGCGCCACCGGGATACTCGCCGCCTCAGAGAAACCGCGAATCGTGCACGGAAGCTCGATTTGTACGGGCTCCTTTCGTGGGGCTGCGGTGTTCGTTCCCTTGTGCTGCAGCGTCCGACGCTGTCGACCATCCTCACGACCATAGCCACGCGAAATGTCACCCGACTTACGACGCTTTCCGGAGCGATCACGATCGGCACGTGCACTTGCCATCCCGGCAAGTCCCCGCCTTCTCGGTTTCTCTTCTTCCTCGAAACCTCGCTTGCCCTTCTCGGTAAATCCGGACAGACCGCCTCTTTTTCCGCCGCCACCACCACCGCCGGCGTGACGCTTCTTATCGAGCGATTCTTCGGCGGCGGCCATCTTGTCAAGCGGAGCCTTCATGCCCTGCTTGTGTCCTTGAATTAGGTCTGGGCTGAGCTTGATCTCTGGCTTCTGTGCCTTCTGTTGTTCCTTTTGCTTCGGTGCCGATTCCTTCGGAGCGTCGGGCAGTGCCGCAAGGTTGACAGAAATCCGAGGCTCACGCCGCTTCGGCTTGTTGTCTTGCCGTTTATTGTCTGGAGTGCCGCCGGCGCCACTGCGGCTATCAAGCGAACGCACGCGACCGCCTCCTCCGGCGCCGCCACGTACGGCCAACGGTCCGGCAGGGCGTGCGGGAGGTGGAGCGGGAGTGTCAGCGGCAGGCGAATTGGGCTCCGCATCGCTACCCGAATCACGGCCTCGCCGACCGGCAGCGGGTTTTGCAGGCTGTGACGGAGGCGAACCAGGTTTGGTCGTCGGAGTTTTCGGTGATGCTACGTCAGCCTTCGAATCCGCGGCCTTGCCCATCCGGCCAGCCAACCCGCCGCGACGTGCCGTGCCCGGAAGCCGAACATCGGGGGTCTGAGAAGGCTCACTCGTCGGCGAAGTCGGTTCCGACTCGGCGACGGGCGGAAGAGGAGCGGGAGCTCGAACTTTTGCTTCGGCCTTTGCCTTGCCTTTCGGCTTCTCGTCCGCCTTCACTTCAGCCTGCCGGCGAGATCCACCGGACAGGTTGACGGGACGTCGCTCGGAACGTGCCGTTTCGCGCACGGCTACCGGCTTGGTTTCCACGGACGAAGGCGCCGGGGCAGACACGGCGGGTTCACCACCGGAGCCACCGAGATGATCTTTAACACGTTGAACTTCGTCGGGCGTCAAACTGGCCAGGGCAGATCCCTTGCCGGTGATGCCGACCTTCTTGACGAGATCAACCAGATCTTTGCTATCGAGATTGAGTTCTTTTGCAAGCGCGTAAATGCGTGCCACGGGGTCAAAATCCTGTCAAATTCGTGCGGGACAACGTTTTCGTTGTCCCAAAAGTCGCAATCAAAGTTACATAAAAAGTTCCTCCATCGATTCGATCGCAGTGCAGCCATCGACTGATGAACACGCACTCGCCGCCCTTCAGATGGCAACGTGCGGTGAATCGGGGTGGGTTCTTTTGGTGAAAATTCCGTTAATGACCACGGTCGCAAACATCGTCGGCGACCGCCGAGTCACTCTGGAACCGGAGAGGATAGCGAAAAAACACTCCCAGGCAGAGGTCCGACAAGTGGCGAAGTCACGAATTGATCGACTTTTTATCGTTCTTGTGCTTGCCAGACCGTGACCGATCCATTCTCGGCATTTGAACGCCAAGACGCCGACTCAAATTGCTGAGAGTTCCTAGGCATCGGGCTTCGGCGCGTCGACTGCAGCTTCTTCGACCGAAGGCTCCGCAGTCTCCTCCGCAACAGGAGCAGGCTCAGCATCAGCCGGCGACTCCGCAGATTCTCCGATCTCGGAAGTTTCCTCGACCGCCAATTCTTGCTGCTCGGATTCCACCGCCTGCTGTTCGGACGCGGTCCCCTCCGCAGGCGCCGCAGCGGGTTCGGGTTCCGCGATTCCAGCGGCTTCGGCCTCACGCTGTAACCGCTCGCGTTCCCTCCGAGCCTGCCGTTCCTCCGCTGCTGCTTCCTCTGCTTCTTCCGCTTTCTGTTCGGCCATCTCAACAATGGCATCGACCTGCTCGGCCGATAGGCCACTCATTTCCATGAATGCGTCGGGCTCGATCACGGAGAGATCGTCGTAGGACAAATAGCCTTGCTCCACCAAGACCTGCGAAATCTCTGGCGTCATTCCATGCAACTGGCTGAACGCTTCCACGGCACGCTCGATCTGTTCCTCGAGTTCCGTCGCGGTCATGATTTCGATGTCCCAGCTGCAAAGCTTACTCGCCAACCGGACGTTTTGACCGCGTCGACCGATTGCCAATGAAAGCTGGTCTTCTTGCACGAGTACGATCGCACGCCCAATCATGTCACAAAGTAAAACCTGTTCCACCGCCGCCGGTTGCAGCGCGTTGGGAATCAACACTTCGGGGTCGTCGCTGTAGCGAACGACATCGATGTGCTCGCCCGCCAGCTCTTCTCGAACGGCCTTGATTCGGCTTCCGCGATAGCCGACGCAAACTGCGATGGGATCGACTTGCGTGTCCTCGCTACTGACCGCGACCTTGCTGCGGTATCCGGGTTCGCGACTGATTGAGTTGATCGCGATGACGCCTTCGCTCAACTCTGGAATCTCCTGTTCGAACAAACGCTGAACGAGCTGGGGTCGAGTTCGGCTCAAGACCACGCGAACGCGGTTCCCCGTCGCTCGGACTTCAAACACGATGGCGCGAACACGCTCGCTCGCATGCAAGGTCTCACCAGGAATCTGTTCGCTGCGCGGCAAGATCGCTTCCACGTTTCCCAGATTGACCGTCGCCACGCCGCCGTCCGCTCGGCCAATGATCCCGGCGACCATGTCACCGATCTGTTCGCGATACTCGGACATCAGAGAATCACGTTCGGCTTCTCGAACCTTCTGAATGATCACCTGCTTTGCCGTCTGTGCACCGATCCGGCCGATCTGGTCGTCGGCCAATGCCACTCCGTCAAGCGTCGCGTGAATTCGACCGTTCTCGCGATCCAGCGTCACTTCGATGTCGGCTTCTTCGCCATATTGACGCTTCGCTGCGGTCTGAAGTGCCGCTTCAATTGCTGAAAAGACCAACTCGGTCCCGATGTTCTTCTCGCGATGGAGCGAATCGACATAGCGAAGAATGTCTTGTGGATTCATGGCTTATTTCGAGCGAGACGGTGACGAAAACTGGCATGCGCCCAAAAAATAAACCCGGACCTTGCTGGCAGGACCGGGCGGGTGCGTGTACCTGTGCGATTTAACGGAAGATTAGCGATCGATCACGGGAGTGTCAACCAAGATCGCCTGCTGCCAAGGGCGGACATGATCTCGATTTTCAGCTTTTGCACGGAAAGCAAAACACACGACGAAGATCGCAAAAACCAGAATCCAGAGCGGGCGTTGAGACTCACGATGCGATGGTGGCGTAGCTGACAAATCAGATTCCTGGTGAACGGAAGTGTTGCGGATGAAGGACTCAACCGCCGTTAGACGCAAAACTCACGCCGAACTCCTCACGGCATCCGCGATGCCCCATCAACCCACGCAAAAAACCGGCAAGTTTGCCTCATGAGCCGGCTTCACGCCAAATGCAGGCTACCGTTGCTGCGAAAAGTACTCAACGATGCGCCGTCTCGGGGCGACGCATGTTGTCTCAAGGCAACCCATCGCGCCGTCAAAACCCTGCTGAGCAAGTCCGATCGCAACGAAGTTTACGCTCACAACGACTCAAGCCTTGGGGACAGCCTTCGCCGTGATCCGAATTCGCAACGGTGAGAGTGAAAACGGACGAACCGCAGCCTACGTTTCCAACGAAACGCTCTTCAATGCAACAAGTCCGTCCCATCACCCTTCAGACGTAGCCCAATGCACCTCGCTGCAACCCAGCTCGCTCCACCGTGGGCCAATGAACCGTCTGTCCCCTCCATCCTCGTTGTCGACGATGACCCAATCTTTCGCGGTGTGATCTTGAGAGCATTGAAGTTTCGCGATGTCAGCGCTGCCCCCGTTGCCGCGTCCGACGGTGCCGAAGCATTGGAACTTTTGAAAAGACAACGATTCGACTTGGTAATCACAGACGATCAAATGCCGTTGATGACCGGCATCGAATTGATCGAAGCCTGCGAGCCTTTCGATGCCAGACCACAATTCATCCTCTGCACGGCAAACACCGACGCAGTCTGCCGAACCGATCTTCAAGGACTCGCCGACGTCACGGTTCTCGAAAAGCCATTCCCGCTATCGATCTTGATCGGAATGGTTTCGTCGTGGTCGAAGCAAGAAGGTCTTGCCCATGGGTGAATCTTCGTTTTCGAGCCCGATCCGGCAACCGCTGGTCACCACTCGCATCGGAATGTTCTACTTCGTCGTTGCGTTATGCGCACTCGTCTTCGGACTGCTCGCGATCTCGCTCCCCAAGCTTCCGGGGCTGCAATCGATGATGTGGGTCGCAACGGTAGCCGTGTGTTCGCTTAGCGGACTGATCTCGATGCGCAGCGTGAGGACACTGCGGATCATTGAGACCGAACTCCAACGCAATGCCGGCGAGTCCTCGCGCTGGCAAACGGTTCGTCCGATCCTGGGTGACGACACCATCACGAGGGCTTGGAATGAGTTACTTGCCGAAGCAGAGAAATCGCGGCCACTACACGCACCCGTAGAAGCCACGCTGGATGAAGACTCGCTCGTGCTTTCCCGTGCGATGCCCAGCCTGCCGGTTGCCTGGGTCATCACGGACGTGGATGGCCGCATGCTGCAAATCAATCCCGCCGCCTGCAACCTTTTTAGTCTGCCCGAAGACGCCAACCATGTCGGACGTGACTTGATGGACCTGTTGGGGCTTCGAGCGGGTGGCGATTCTGTCGCGTCAAAGCGAGGACGATTGCTCAGCAACGTTCGAATGATTCATGAACGTCATCACATCACCATCTCTGGCGAGCGACTCTACCTTCGCATCGCACGTTCGCGATTGGATAGTCGAAATGGCGACGGCGAAGGACTCGCCTGGGTTCTAACGGATGTCACACAACAAGAGCTCGCCTCCAAAGCGCGTGACCAATATCTCTTGAAAACGACGCGGGAGTTGCGAGATCCGCTCGACCGCATCAAGGCGGGATCGGAGAAACTGCAGTCCATCGGCCCCGACCAGATCGAAACACGAGACGAATGCTGTGACACGCTCGCCGTTGAAAGTGAACGCGTTCTGCGTCTCGCGGAGCAATTGCTTTCCGTTGGCAGCATGGAAGCGGGATCGTTGGTGGCCAATCGTTGCGAGCTGGATGTTTCACAACTCGTCAACCATGCCATTGACCAGCTCCGCAACATGGCCGACCAGAAACGCATCACCGTGCGGGTCGAGACCTCCGGATCGTCACTGTCCGTCTTTGGCGACCGCGAGAAACTACATGCGGCGGTCGTCAACGTGATCGGCAATGCGGTGAAGTACACGCCCGTCGGTGGCGCCGTGAACGTTCAATTGTGCCTCGAACATCCTTGGCTGAATCTTTTCATCCAAGACAACGGACCCGGGATTGATCCGGAGGAAACCGAACGCGTCTTCGACAAGTTCTATCGCGGAAATCACTCGGTCAATCGAGAGATACCGGGAACCGGACTTGGACTCGCTTTCACGCGTGAAGTCGTACGCACGCACGGAGGCGACGTCGAGCTCGATACGGTCGTCGGCAGAGGTTCGACGTTTAAGTTGAGCCTTCCGAGCAGCGGTTCGGTCGAAAACACGAGAGCGGAAGAACCGAATGACGATGCCTTTGGAGCAGACACCGCCGGTCTAGGCCAGTCGAACATGTCGCTTCCCGTTGACTTCCCTTCAGCTCGCAACTTCGGGACACATTCGGAGGTGTGACGAAACGTGACCAAGATTGAGCAACACGGCAGTGTCCTCGTTGTCCGGACCTCGGGACCGCTGCGATCCGAGACGATTTCAAACCTTAGCGAGTTGGTGGCGGGCAAGCTCTCCGGCCGGCGACCGGGCGTCGTTTTGGATCTTGAGAAGACACCGGTCGTCGATGGGCGGGCACTGGAGTGGATTCTCGCTTTGAGCGATGAGTGCAGCCGCCGTGGAGGCACGCTCACGCTGTGCAACGTTGTTCCTCTATGCGCGGATGCATTACGGATCACCGGCGTCGGCAATCAAATCGAAATCAATGCGGATGTGGTTTCCGCCGTCGGTGCACTTTCTTGACCGCATGGAACCAAACGTAGAATCGAGTATTCAAGAGCAACATCATGGCAACTTTAAGTGGAGATCAAGCGAAGCACTCTCCGCTCGCCATGCGCCAGATCGTCTATCCGATTCATCGGCAGGGAGCACGGCACAACGTCCTGCCGCTGGGACGACGCTTGATCGAAGCCGGACTGATTCGCGAAGACCAACTGCAAACGGCGCTCGCTCACCAGGCGAGTGAAGAACGCCGACTGCGGGCGATCGCAACGCGCGACGGCACCGACTCGATCGGACGAGTCAAACGGACTCGCTTCAAGCGGCTGGGGGAAGTTGTTGCCGAATTAGGGCTGGTGGACGAAGCGAAACTGCTTCCGATCATGGGAGAGCAGCTGGGCGTCGAAGGCGTGAAGCTGAGCCAAGGCCTGATTGACCCCGATGCTGTAAGTCTCATCCCGCGGTCGCTAGCCGAACGCTTAAGTGCGTTGCCGATCTTGCGCGTCCGTGACTGCTTGACCGTGGCCATGGCGGACCCACAAGATCTTGCCGCGATCGATGCGCTTGCCGAGGCTAGCCGCTGCAAAATCCGACCCGTTCTGACCCTCGCCGAAGGCATCGACCGTCTGCTGCCCCGCTGCTACGAAGACGACTTCGGTGAGTCCGCGGAACTGGCTACCTATGCGAGCAACATCAACGGCAAGGCTTTGGATTTGGATGACGTCCAAGTGGCCTCGGCCGGCAGCGGAACGAACGGGTTGCTTCATTACACACTCTCACAAGCGATTCGTCAGAACGCATCCGCGATCCACTTGGAACCGGGAAAGCCCGTTTCAAGTATTCGCTTCCGCATCGACGGAATTCTTCGGGAGGCGATTCGGCCGAAATGGGAATCGCACGACGGCCTGATCGGCAGACTGGAAAGGCTTGCCGATGTTGAATCAAGTCCAAAAAACGATGAACCGCGGGATGGACTGTTCGTCGTTCGCATCGGTCGGCGTGAAGTGACGATGCAAATCAGTTTCCTTTCGACCCGGCAAGGACGTCGTGCGGTCGTCCGTCTGCTGGACCATGAGTCGCTCATCCGTTCCCTCGATCAGTTGGGAATGCCTTCCGCGACTCTTGCAGTCACCAGACGCATGTTGGGTCTGCACGGCGGCTTGATCCTGCTGACGGGGCCAAAGGATTGCGGCATCTCCACGACCTTGTATTCGATCACGGAACACTTGCGATCCCAAGATCGAAGCATCACAACGATTCAGCATTGGCCACATCTCTTACTCGATCAAGTTTGCCAACTGGCATGGCAAGACGAATCGAACAAAGTTGTTGAGCACGCGTTGGCGCAAGACTCGGACGTCCTCATCATCGAGGACCCACGATCTCCAGATGTTGTCAGCGAAGCGATCCGCGTTTCTGCATCGGGACGTTTGGTTGTCCTTGCAATGAATGCGGAGAATGGAAGCGAGGCGATCAGCCAACTTCTGAATTGGCACGTCGACCGGGACCAGTTGCTCGCCGTGCTCAACGGAGTGATCTCGCAGCGGTTGCTTCGTCGAAATTGCCCGACGTGCAGTGAAATCCATCATCCCGAGATTGAAGTCTTGCAATCGTTGGGGCTGGGGACGTCATCGCTCAGTTTCGCCCGCGGCATCGGTTGCGGCGAATGCAACGAACAGGGTTATCGAGGGCGTTTGGCCGTATTCGAGGTCCTTCCGATGGACGAGCACCTCTTCGCATCCATCACATCATCGAAACATGACCAGCATGAAGCAACACGGCCGGAATACCCATCCATACTCTCCGAGGCGATGGGCCTTGCGGAGCAGCAACTGACGAGTCTTGATGAAGTCTTCCGATGCGTCCCACGGTCGCGACGCATCATGAGCCTCTCGAGGAGTGAGTCCTGATGCCGGCTGCACCCTCCCATCCTTCATTCGATGTAGTGAGTCATAACAAGAGGGCGTCGCTACGAAAGACAGTTCAGGAGCAAAAGAACGCGACGCATGTTGGAATCGAAATCGAGATCGATCGCGTTCGCTTAACGTCGATCACCCGATATCACCCGGATCTCGAGCGATTCGAAAATCTTGGAAGGTTCGAATACGAGATCCCTTCGATCGGACGGATCAATACACAAACACCGGAATCAATCGCACACGCGATCGAGCGAGTATGCGATCGACTCCCGAGATGCACGGACGCTCGAAAAGCCATCGCCGCAGTCGGTCTCTCAATGGATTGGTTCCGAATGCAGACCGTCTCCGGACACGAGATCGATGCGATCAAGGAACAGCTGACGAATCAGTTTTCGAGACAGGGGTTTCCCGGAATGCCAAGCTTGGCATTTTGGCCCGTTGTCGGCGAACATCACGGGACTCCGAATCTCGACGATCAATACGTCGTATTCGCGATTCCTGCGGACACGATCGGAATGATCGCGGACGGTATTGCGTCGCAGGGCTATCACATCCGTTCGATAATTCCCACCCCCGTCGTTCTCGCAAAGTCTTCGCTCCGAATGACGGGGATTGATTCGCAGTGCGTCGTTTGGGTTGATTCCACGACGGCATGGATCTCAGTCATTCACCGCAGTGGTGTGGGAATGGTGCGTAGACTTCCGACGCCTGAATTCGTTCCCTTTCAAGGTCGGCAACAGAGTCTCGAGACGACAAGCTTCTCGTCTCTGACAAACACAAGCCTCTCTGCACTGGGCCCCTACCTTCGGGACCTGTCTGAATCCATTTCCGAAACAATCGACTACGCGAGTCGGGCCGACATGAGCAAGCCGTCAAATCGTCCGGTGCTGATCGCTGGCCCGCTTGCGGAAATCCCCGGATTTGAGAACGAGCTCGCGTCGAATCTCGAATTGCCAGTCGCGGTATGGTCAACCATCCGCTCATCAAAAGAAGCAAGCACGCCGGCCGGTACCAGTGGACGGAATTCGGAGGTACTGAAAGACGACTGTCGATTCGCGACTGCGTTGTCCCTTTCACGGTTTGCCGCCATTGCAAATCCGGCGGGGAGAACGGCATGAGTTTCGATCCTTCCGAACAATGGAGAAACTTTGAGCTCCTACCCGAATCGTATTTTCAACGCGAGCGAGCCAAGCATGCACTTTTTGCTTGGACGATCGTCCTACTCGCATTAGCGGTTCTCTTGACGGTAGCTTTGACATTCGGGTTGAGACACGAACTGTCACTCGCTCTCCATCCAATTGCTGAGCTGGACGTGTCAACGTTTGACGTAAATGCGACGTCCGTATCATTAGGCGAACATCACGTTACCGAACAAGAAATCGAGCAACTGGAACTTGAGAACCGAAGAGCATCGAAGTGGTGCCGTCTCGCCGAAACCCTAAAGCCTGATTCCAGCGGTGTCCGGTTCGCGTGGCGAATGGAAGAAGTTCTCAAACAACTTGCCCGTGACGAGGGCGTAGAACTCACCATACATTCCGTTGATCTGATTCATTCAACGTCGAGTGCGGCCGAGGAAAGCTATTCATTCGACCATCCAACATCAATGACCGTGTCGATCAGCATCCGTGGCCTCCACGACATCGACGCTTGGTTGAAAGCTCTCGATTCACACCAAGTTCGGTCCGCAACCGAAGTGGTGGCTTCAACGAAGATTCGTGACCAAACCCGATACACGATTTCGATGACGATGTCCGACAAACTTGCTTCACGGACTGACCAATGAAGACGCAACATCAATCGCGAAGAAGTTCTGCCGTCGATCGATTCATGCGGCACACGTGGCTGTCTCATCCGTCGCGTTGTCATCTCGTGGGTTTCTGTCTCTCGATCGCGATGGTTTCTGTCACGTTGTTCGCCTTTGTCATGCTGTCATCGTCGCAGGAATCGGCCGATCCGTTTACAGGGCGTCACCGCCTCATGGACGAATCTACGCCTCCGACTGATTCGGATCTGACTAAGAATCTCGAAGCCGAAGCCATTTCGAGTCGACGACAACTGCATTCATGCGTGCAGTCAATTCATGCATGGCTTCCGAATCAACTCGATCGTGTCGCTCTCCGGGCCGAAATGGAAAGCAACGCGAAGAATACAGGGATCGAGATTCTGGACTTTAGGGTGATCGAACCCAAACAGTCTGCCCAACCCTTTCGCTCGGTGGTCATTGAACTTGAAACAATCGGAAGCCGAACCGCCAACTACCGGTTTGTTGAATCGATGACTTCGGCCACTCAGCCGCTTCAGTGTCTCCGACTTCGAATCCTGGGCGAGGAGACCGAGTCAACGCGTGCCGAGATGCAGATGATCGGATTCTTCAGCAAGTCATTCGAATGGAAGAACTCCGAAGGACTCGAGCAATCGGCCGCCGAAGATGACAGGATTAGCGGATCGAGACGAGCTCAGACCGGAGCAGCGACAAGGTCATAACCCTGCGACGCGACGACCTCGCAGTCAACCATCTCTCCGACTTCGAGGCCGCCGTCCCTTTCGACTCCACTCACATAAACGACACCGTCGATTTCGGGCGCTTCAGCCGACGTTCGCCCAATCCATACTCCAGGTTGGTCCTCCAACTCCGAATCGATAATGACTCGTTCGATGGATCCGACACGCGATGCATTCCAGTCAAATGCGATCTGTTGCTGAACGGCCATCAGCTCGCTTTGCCGCCGCTTTGCTACTTTTTCCGAAACGCGGTTTGGAAGCCTAGCCGCGGGCGTATCTCCCTCGACAGAATAGGTAAAGACGCCAAGGTGCTCGAAGTGCTGGTCCGCAACAAACTCGACCAGTTGCCCAAAGTCGTCATCCGTTTCACCGGGGAACCCGGTGATCATGGTCGTTCGCATAACGAGGTCATCGATGCGATCACGAAGGCTGCCGACAATCTGCTCTTGCAAGCTCCGAGTCGTCTTACGAGCCATGCGCTTGAGCATGCGATCGCTGGCATGTTGAAGCGGCATATCGATGTACGGAACGATGCGGCTGGCTCCGGCTAACGTGTCGATGAGCCGATCATCGATGTACATCGGATAGAAATACATCAGACGAATCCAATCAATGCTATCGATCCTGTCGAGTTCCAGCAGGAGGTCTGACAACCGCGGCTCACCGTAGAGGTCTTTACCGTAGTATGTCGTATCTTGGGCAACAATGACGACTTCACGAACACCACTGTCTCCGAGGCGTTTCGCTTCATCGATCACCTGATCGATCGGCTTGCTGTAGTGTTTGCCTCGCATCTTGGGAATTGCGCAGAAAGTACAAAGTCGATCGCACCCCTCGCTGATCTTCAAGTAAGCGAAGTGCCGGGGCGTGACGGCCGACCGCACCGCATCGGAAAGCGGTCGAATCGGTGCCGGCCGAAAGACTCTCTGTTGCTCTTCAATACCGCTCCGTAAACGATTCGCAACATCAACGATATCGTTGCGACCGAAAACGCCAACCATCGCGTCGATCTCGGGTCGCGCTTCCAAGAGCTGACCTTGCTGCCGCTCGGCAAGGCAACCCGTCACGACGACTCCGCGAATCTTCCCTTTTCGTTTCAGGTCCAACATCTCATCGATCGCACCGAGCGATTCCTCGCGAGCCGAATCGATGAATCCACAAGTGTTTACGACGACGAAATCCGCCGAATCGACTTTGGAGACCATCCGATAGCCGTCCTCATCGAGTCTCCCCAACATCTGTTCCGTATCGACAAGATTCTTCGGACAACCAAGCGAGACCACCGCGTAGCTTCCGCGGTCGCCACTTTCTGGTTCTGAGGCGGCGAGCGTTGGCGACGGGTCTGAACTGACGACGGGGAGTTGCATTTTGCGAAAGCAATCGAGGCGGGAGATGCGAGAGGACACACACAACGGCATTTAAACCGAATTGCCCAATTTGATCAAACGAGATGGGTCCGGCACACGATTTGGACGCTACCGAACATTTGTGTAGTACTTTCCCCACCCATCAGGTGGCCGAAAATTCCCTAAAATCGGTCTAGATTCACTCATGATTCGTCCACTATCGTCCGGCCCGAGTCGACGCCGGAGTGGGAACACCGGCGGGGCAATCGACTCAAACTGACGTTCCCATTCCGATGAGGCAAATCAGAGCCAACGCGTTAAACAAACCACACGATCGAACGAAGACTTGAATCAAAGGGGCAACAATGATCAAGGCTGCACAAGCGACGAACACATCGTTGGGGATCCGTCCATTCTTGGTCGTCCTCCGAAGCGAGCGACTGAATACTCAATCTCTACCGGACGCACTTCCGTTCCAAATCCAAGAGGTTGATTGCTGGGATGAGGTTTTCAAGAAGCTGACCTCTTTCCGACCCGGTTGCTTGCTTGTTGATTTGGATTCCAACGAACAAGAAACCTATGCCGAGATTCGCCGTTTTGCTGACCGTGGAATTCGATTCTCAAAAGTCGGTGTAACCGCCGACCGATCTCGAAAACGGTTCCACCAGGCATTGCGATCGGGATTTCTTGACTTGGTGAGTCGCCCGATCGACAACATGCACCTTATCGAGGCCGTCCAAGAAGCATTTCGCGTGGATTCCGACGGGGACGAATCACTTTGTGAGTTGCGAAGTCGTTTCGGAAGACTGACACCGAAGGAGCTTGAGATCCTTCCCGACTTCCTTCTCGGCGTCCCTTCACGTCGACTGGCAGCAAAGTTCTTGGTCACCTATCAAACGATCGATCGCCACCGCAAACGTGTCATTCAAAAAATGAACGTGAGCAACATGAACGAACTTGCGATCAAGCTCTACCGAAAGTACTAGGCCACAAAACCGATCGCACGACGGTCGCTGGGGCAGTTCATCGCCTCACCTTGCGGTAGGCCTCCACTTCGTTGGGCCCCACAAACATCAGCAAGACCGCGCCGAACTCCGCATGGCGTTCGAATACGTCCTCGTGAAATTGGGATTCGCCGGGCCAAGGGTACGAGTACACGATCGCAAATTCATCCAGCCGGAGATCCCAGGACTCGTAGGCAGCCTTTCCCCCGTGACCAAGAGAGGGGAGCGTCGGGTCCTCGGCCAAGTCTTCGGAGCCACTTGGCAAGAAGTTGCCATGGAAGAGGCTTAAGTCCGCGGGCCATTGAGCGGCCGTGTGCCGTGCTTGAGCGATGAGATCTGGATGAGCCTCGATGCCGTGTGCTGCCATTCCCAACTCCGTCGCAAGACAAGCAACCGTGGCGAACCCGCATCCCCACTCCAAGAACCGACCGCCGATCGGTAGCTGCGTTTTCACGATCCAATTCAGAGCTCTGAAGACCAGCTCATAGTCGGCAGCCACGAATTGTGCCGCGTGATGCTGGTCCCAACAATCTTGAAATTGTTGGATCCGCAATCGGACTTCGTGCAGCTTGTCATGGACGTCGGGCGGTATCGGCTCGGAATCCAAATTGGGTTCGAATTCGATCCTGCGCAGCATCTTCGGGTTTTCCGGATTCTAAATCTGTTTCAACCACGCTTTCTGCGCAGAAACCACGTTCGCGTAACGAGAAACCGATATCATCACGAAGTTCGATTCCGCGCGTCGGAATCCGCGGACTCATCGCCGGGAGATCTGTTATGTCGAGAATTCTAGTCGTAGATGATAGCCCAACACAGCGGACACTCCTGGCAGGGTTGCTCAGCAACGACGGATTTGATGTGGAGACAGCCAACGAAGGGGAGGAGGCCATCGCGCGTTTGGAGTCGAAGCCTTCGGACCTGGTCGTCACCGATATGGATATGCCGCGTTGTAATGGCGTGGAACTCATCCGCTCGATGCAATCCGTTTGTCCTCGCGTCCCAGCGATCTTGGTCACCGCCCACGGCAGTGAGACGTTAGCCGCCGAAGCGTTGGGTGTCGGAGCCGCCGGCTATATCGCGAAGGAAAATCTTTCCGCGTTTCTGTGCGAGTCGGCGGCCCGAATGGTCGGCTTCGCAAGAGCCAATAGCGAGACACTGGCAATCAAGGCTGCGCTCACGCCGATGCGATTCGAGTTGGTGATTGATTGCATGCCTGAAAGGTTGGTGCCGGTCGTTGAGTTGCACCTGCGGATGCTGACATCGATGGGACTGCTCCGTTCTTCGCAGAGGGTCCGCATCGCGGAAACCCTCTACAGCTTGCTTTCGTTTTGCGTTCTGCACTGCAACCTGGAACATCCGTTGCGAGAGACTCCGATTTCACACCGAGAGTTCATCCGAATCTTCAACAGTTCCGCTGATTCATACCCAGATCGAATTGCCCGTCCGGTAACGCTGACAACCGACGTTGGCGAGAACGAAATACGCTTCGAAGTTCAACATTCAGGCGACGATCAGATACTTCGGTCTTCTCCTCTTCCAGGTACGCCCGCAAGCTTTCATGATGAGCGTGGAAGAAGGATGCTGTTGCTAACCAGTGTGATGGATGAAGTCATCTTCGGAACAAAGAACCAGATCTCACTCGTGAAACATCGGTCTCAAACGCCGATTTAGCTCAAGATTCCTTCGAATCAAAGCAACAAAACACAATTCATGTCCAAATCTCGATCAAACCAACGACCTTCTCTCGGCTGCATTCCCGTCGCATTGATCGCATTCATGCTTGTCGGCGGAATCTCGGTAGGATTGCTCCTAATGAATGCTCGGTCCTCCGCATCAGGAGTACTTCCATCAGGCCTCAAGGTTTCGGTGTCATCCGATTCGCTTTATTTGGTAGCCCAGTTTGAAACGAACGGCGCCACGATCAAGACGAGCGGCATGGAGATTAAAGTGAACTCGGAGGGCGTGTCCGTTGATTCAACGTTGATCTATTCGATCCCAGATGGAACGAAAGAGATTCAAGTCGACGTCAAGGGAGGCAAGATCACGGTGACCAGGCCCGAAGTACCAAGTCCGATCGGCCGAGGCCGTGATCAAATGACCGAATGAAGCCTACATGGGATAGGCGGTAATCACTTTGTTGCCATTAAGAACCAATCGCACGCGTCGTGCCATCGGCTTGCGTTTCCGGTTACCTTCGCGTCCCCCGACATAACCGACGCGTCGCCCCATATCGACCGTGTAGATCGTAAGCGAACCGTCGGATCGTTTTGTCGTGCGTTGATTGTTCTTTGCGCGTTTGTAGGCTTGATCGATCGTTTGCAACGTCTTTTCGATCCCACCATCAAAGACACCGTGCTTCCCGGAACGAGATGGAATGTCCTCGACGTGCCGCCGAACGTGTTCGATTCGATGCCCTTCTTCACTTCCCGGCCCATAAAGAAGGCCTTCTGGAGACATGTATCGCTCGCCGCCCAAATGCCGAAGCATTCCGTAGCGGAGCTTGGTCTGGCCATCGGTCTTCTTCGCGTCGCCGATTTCAGCCGGAGGTCCTCGATCGGAATTGGCTCGACCTGATTCACTTTTTGTATTTGCGGTTTTTGTATTTTCGGCTCCGCGCGATTGCGAATTCGTCGCCTTGGAGTCGGTGGCCTTCCGCGTATCAGCCGGCTCCGACGGAACAGCTTCGCGATCTTGCTTCGACGACACACCAACAAGGGACGGATCATCGACGGAATCACCGGAGCGATCTGCAACCTCGGTGGGTGAATCCGAATCGTGGAGGCCCGGAAGGTTCCATCCGAATTGCTCATTAAGCTTCGGCTGAAGAAACGCATAGATCGCCAGAAGCACAACGACCGCGATGGAGCTAACGTTTTTCTTTCCCAGAGGGCGTTTTCCCATCTTTGTAGATGGAGATTTGCCGGAGTCCGACTTCATAAATCACGCCCAGTCAGAGTGTGCAACCGAAAGTCCCGCGATCTCGCAGACCACTGCAACCATTCGAAAGAGTTGCGAACCGAGGGTCAACCCAGCGGATCGCACTTGTTCATTCCGATCGAGCATGCACGTTCGCCCGGCGGCGCCACGGCGGGCTGAAAGGAGGGCGTGATTTGCCGCGGGTGAGCTTCAGCCAATTAGCATTCAGCGGCTAGAGTTCCGCCTGCTCACCGGATGTGGGTGTACGCAGATCGCTTGCAGAAGCAGTTGAAACGGGCCGACGCACACGCCCCCGACTTGAGTCGGCCTCGTGCGTCTCGTGTCCAAGGGGTTCACCCGCGGGACGAGCTACACCGTTCGGCGGGCCCGTTAGATGCCCCTTGACAACATAAGTGTCTTCCACGTTTGCTTCTTTCTGATAACGCCGGCGATACTTGTCTCCATACCCGTACCCCGCCGACTGGTAAGTCCCGCTTGCACTGGTGCGATAAGAAGCGCCTCCCATTTCTTCGATCTCATTGACGACGACTCCCATGACCCGGGCCCCGGAAGCACGAAGCATCGACATCGCTTCTTTCGCATTCGGCTTGCTTCGTCTTCGAATTCGCATGACCAGCATGGCAGCGTCGACGTAGGTTGTCACAACAGCCGGATCACTGACCATCAAAAGTGGTGGTGTGTCGACGATGATAAAGTCATAGTGCTCGCGAGCCCATGCGAAGATGTCAGCCATTTCGGCCAGCGATAAAGCTTCCGCCGGGTTCGCCGGTAACGGACCACAGGGGAGAATATCTAAGTTCTCGATCGGCGTTTGGGCGACGGCTTCGGCGGGAGCAATCTCGCCGTTCAACACGTTGGTTAAGCCATCCGCGGCCTCGAGGTTGAATCGAAGCGACAATCGCGGACTGCGAAGATCCAAATCAATCAGCAGCGTGCGTTTACCGGATTGAGCGACGGAGCACCCAAGGTTCGCAGTCAACGTGCTTTTTCCGTCGCCCGGGAGTGGACTGGTAACCTGGAAGACTTTACTTCCGTGCTTACGATGATCAAACAGGAGCGATGTGCGGACGCCACGGATAGCTTCCGCCGAAGGAGAATAAGGTCGATGAACGACTGAGAGTTTCTCATCGAGCTTTGCAACTTCCGGATCGACCACACTCTTCGAAGGCTGCAACTTTCCTTCATCCAGCGGGATGTGTGAGAGGACGGGAGCCCGAAGCTCACGCTGAACTTCCTCTGCACTTCGGAACATCTTCGCAGTGTATTCGAACAACACGGCCAGCAATGCACTCAGGCCCAATCCGGCAAGTCCGAATAGGATCAGATCTTTCCCAAGATCGGGTCCGGTCACGTAGGCCTGTCCGGAATCCAAGAGCGGATCAACGATGATGCCACCCTTGATGTTCGCCAAGTCGATGGCCGCAATTTGACTTTCAAGCTGATCTCCGATCCCTTTGATTCCATCGATTTGCCGAAGCAATGAAGCATTCTTGTCCTCGGCAACCTTGAGGTTATCAGCCTTCTCCTTCTGGTCTTCGATCATTACCTGAAGGTCGTTCAGATCTTCCGCGATGACTGACAATCGTTCTTCGAGACCCTTCACGTATGCATCGACGGCCTCCTTGGCGCGACGAACACGGATGCGATCAGCCTCCGACGCGAGGTCTGTCGTCTGATTCTTCGCATTCAATTCGTCACGGCGTTCCTTCACCTGTCGCGAGAGTTCTGTCAGCTTTTCCTGAGAACTCTCGATCTGCATCGTGATATTTCTCACCTCCGGATGCGACGCACCGTAGGCGATCTCCAGTTGTTCTCGCCTGACCTCCAGTGGCACCAACGACTTTTCGACTTCGATCTGTTGAAGCACCAAGTCATTGGTCATCACATCTACGGAACGGGACGCCATTCGAATCTCGGAAAACTCGTCGACAACGCCGCTGAGTTGCCCGATGATCTGAGCCGCAAGCACGGGATCGGTATGTCGCTCAACCGTGCTGCGCGCGAATCGCAGTTCGCTACTAAGTTCACGTTGCCTCTGCTGAAGCTCAACGAGATTTGTCTGCAGCAGGAACTGCTGCTCCCGGAAAGGGTTGATGGCTCGACCTTCCACGTCGTACTCCAACTTCTCTTCCCTGCGGAACATCTGGTACTCTTCCTCAAGCTCGGCCTGCTGATTCAGAAAATTAGTGCGAGCCTTGGAGAGCAATTTAGAAAATTCGGAAATGGTTGTATTTCGTTCATTATCGAAATATTCGCTGATGGCGCCACTCATGATCCGAACCACTTCGACGCAGACCTGAGGATCTCGGCCGTCGAAGTTAAGCATGGCGATCATCCGATCACGAGAGTCCTGTTCATCGGTCAGAGGCTGGAACTGGATGCCATTGCGGATCAACAATGCGAGCTGCTTTTGATTCTTACCTTGGAGCGAGGGAATCGACGACAGTTCCGAGCTGGACGCAACAAGATCGACGATTTGATTGCTCGTGATGAGTGACTGCATCAGACCCCCGCTAGGAACACCTCCACGCATCGATCCGGTCGACGCATCGAGCGTCAGCGGAGCATCACTCTTGAACAGAAGCTGTGTTGTCGCTCGATAGGTGGTAGGCTTCTGAGTGTAGACCCAGTAACCGCTCGAGAAGCCGGTCACGGCAAAAGCGAGCAGCAACCATTTGAATCGCCACATCACCGAGAGAATGTTCTCTCCACCCTGCGGCGTCTCAACCGTGGTGTTCCTAGATTCTCGGTTGGAAGAGTTCGAAGAGGTGAGGTTAGGATCCAGCATCGAAATGAATTGACCGTTGTAGGAAGCGTGCCGATCGAGCGGGAAGGCGTGAGATTAGTTCATGATCCAGCCGGTGCATGAACTTTCGGGCAAATCGCACCGAGGGTGTTCCCTCACTAGCGTACAGGCTTACTTCCCCTGCGCCGGCATTCCCCGGGAGGACTTCCCGTCAAACATCCCGACGGCGTCCTCCAACTCGAACGGTTCTCGTAAACCGAATAATCGCTACCCGGACGAATGAAGACAACCAACAAATCCGGTAGGAATTTAAAAGAGTTAAAGAACGTCGGCTCGGGAATACTTGCCGACACCGAAATGATGTGGCGGCCAAGCCCCAATAGAAGACACTGTCGCGAAACCGCGACGAGCCTCGAGCGTGCCGGGGTTGCGGGAACCGCGATTAAAAAGTTGGTGATCCGCATCGCAAATTTGCGACGTCCGCCGTTAGACGCTTTCTTGGTAACTCAAAGGCACCGTGAGGCCTTCAATACTGCGTCGTTCAAAGACGTGCCGAAGGACGAGCGAGCGACTTTCGGCCGGCACCAGGGCACGGCAATCTAATTGACGCCCGAATTGCCGACGCCGACACCGTATTGGCGAGCAAGCTGACGGTTCTCTTCGGCAAGATCGCTCAATCCCAGTGCTTCATAGGCCTGGGCGAGGCCAGAGTGGGCAAGCGGACGCAGTGCTGGGACGGATAGCGATCGCTCCAGATCTCTGATCGCTTCCTGGTGACGCCCAAGTTTTAGGAAGATTTGCCCCCGAGTTTCTAGCATAAAGGGGTGGGTCGGCATCCGCTGCAACGCTTCTTCCGCAAAACGAAGTGCTTGAGGAAGTTGCTCCTCTCCGGACTGACTAAGTGCAACCGCTAAGTTGTTAAACACGCCAGCGATGTTGTCGCTCTGTTGATCACCTCCGTTTTCAACGGCGAGTTCAAGGTGACGTCGCGCGTCCTCCGTTTCGCCGGCCATCAGCAAAACCGTTCCTTCGATGAAATGCATCGTGCCTGGCGAGACACCTCGCAACAACGCTTTACGAACTCGTTCCACCTTGTCGTCATCCGCTTCCCCGCATTCAATCGCCAACGCGACAACCGAGTGGACGACCAATGGACTTTGCGGCGCCAATCGCAATGCATCAAGCAGCAACTGTGCACGTTTGAGCAACGTCGCATCTTGTCCGACGGATCGCTTCAATCTCTCCGCACGAAAGATGAGCGACTCTCCTGCGGCAATCATGAGTTGGTCGTCAGGCGTCATCGCGTATCCTTGCATCAGCAGCTCAAACGCCTCCTCGTCACGTTCATCAAGCACCATTGCCTGTGCAACGGCAAGCCGTCGACCGACCGAAGCTGGTTCCGCAAGTAACCGTGGCTCGAGGTACGTCAAAGCAGATTTGGCCAACTGTTGCGCCAAGTCGTAGTCGCCAACAAAACTCGCCAACTGAGCCGCTGTCAGCCGGACACTCGGGTCCGTCTCGGCGATCGACTCGTACAAACGCAATGCATCGTTTTCGTGCCCACCGTCAACGAGGAACTCAGCAAACAGCCGCTTTGCCAGCCTGGCGCGATCGGCCGACAAATTCGTGATTGCAATCGAGGCGCATCGACGGCATAGCCGACGCTGGTCCTCGGTCCAGTTTTGCCTCCGAGCTTCCGCATCCGCAAGAACCATCTCGTCGACGGACTTTTCGGGGTACACGAGCCACTGAAGCAACCAAAGTGCCGCGGGACCGTACTCTTTTTCAACGGCCAGCCGAAGCATGGAAAGCTCGGCCGATTCGCGTTTCCCCAACTCGAGATCGAGTAACGCTAACTGATACTGATGCTCTTGGTTGTCAGGGTCGATTTGCAACAATCGCTGTGCGGCCACCGAAGCGAGCGCGACCTGGTCGTTCTGCATCGCGAGTCGTAAGCGATCCAGATATACCGTCTGCGTGCTCGCGTCATCTCGGCGCATCACCGCAACGACGGTCGCCGCGAGCAACCCGGCGCACAGCATCGCCGGGATCGCGGGCGCAAGTGCCATGTAGGGTCTCGTCGCAAACCAACGCTTGGAGAATCGAAAAGACCATGCAACCCAGTAAAGCGGGTTCGAGGCTTGCTGCCACGTTAAATCTTGACCCTCATCGGCCAGATTATGCCGCAGGCGCCGCACCCATTTGTATTGCGGAAATGCAAATGCGGCGACGACCGCATCGACCAAGTTGATCCGGGCAGGAAATGAGATGATCGACCGATACGTCGATCGAAAGCGTCGAATGATTCGATGGAGGGCCGGGATCGGATTCATCTTCTGATCTCCGCTGCACCGCGACCGCTCCGCGCCTGAAGCTCCGGCTGCCGCGTCCCCGTGAGGTTCCCGAGAGCTTCGGCACGGAAAGCCTCGAAAAGATCGACCAACGTGGACAATTGCTTCTGGGTCAGAGGATTCATCGACTCAGTCCACAACTGCAACATGATTGTTCTACTCGACAAACCTCTTCGATCCTTCATACGGTTGCCAAGGAGTGATTGAATCCCAAGCATCGGCGGGTCTAGGAGATTCCCCTCGTTCGAAATCCCGGAGAACAGCAGCGTCCCGTATTGTCCCGTCTCCTCAATCATCTCCGCATGTGAAATCGTCCATTCGCCTTTGCCAGAGCCCAAGTCTTCAATCATCGGATTCCATTGATTCACCTGCCAACCGTCACCCGTGTAACACAAACGCATATCGTGCCACTCAGGATAAGGCTGGCTGATCGCAACACGAACGACCATGCCTTCAACCACGACCGTCCATATGTCGGCATGATTCCCCAACTGCTTGCTATTCGCATCTCGCAGGACCTCGTGGCTAGTTACCGTTTTGCCGAAGGATGTCTCCTCGAGCAGATCGGCGGCGGGCTCCCAGAGCAGCGGACGCTCTGCGGTCCGAACCGTTTCGCCAAAGCGGCTCAGGACCATTCCGTAACTGAGACCGAGGCTGACCAGACACGCAATCCCGCAACAGGCGAACGTCGATCGAAAAATAAATGGCCGTCCCGCCCAAGACAACTCGACTGGCACCGATTCATCGTCTTCGCTGACTTCCTGCGGAACGCCGTATGAGAGTGAGCGGTTCCACAACCTCGCGACCGGATTGCTTTGGTTCCCGGTGTCGTCTGGTGGAACGGGAAAGAAAGCTACGCGGAGTCCTCGATCGGTCGACATGACCATCAAGACGGCCAACAGCAGACAGATCCAACCGAGCACTTCGTGCGGCAATCCCGACGACAAGTCTGTTGAGAACCACTCCTGTGCAAGTGCAACTGTGGTTATTCGGACGACATTCATCACCATTGCCCAGCCGATACCAAACACCAGGTAGACCGGCAGCGTCACGGTAGCACGACGACGAAACGAGAACCAAAGGCAAACAAGGAAGAGAACGGTGAAAAGAGACTGCGCTCCGCTACATGCTTCTTCAACAAACAGTGTCCCGCCCGGAAGTTCGATCACGTTTCCGCGTAAATAATGCGTGACTCCCAACGCATCGAGAACCGCGCCACTCACGCGCGACGTCAATCGTTGCAACCCCGAAGCCAGCCACACATCTAAGTTCAGTGGAAGGCGGATCAGCATGAGCAGCAAAACGCCCAAGTACGTGAGTCTCTGAATCGGTTTTTCGGATGATTCATGGGATCCGAGCCAGGCAAAGCAACCCAGTGCTAAGCCGACTGCCGATAGCCAGGGAGTGGTACTCCAGGCGGCAAGCACGGTGGCCACGAGCGATACGATGACAACCGCAAAACTCCATGGAGAAGTCGGAACACGGAGCTGATAGTCCCAACGAAATAAGACAAGCGCAACAAGCGAAATCAACAGCGGCAACACATAGCCGTACTGCTCCAAATCATTCATCCAAGCCAGATAGACGGCGAATCCGGGAAGCGGCGCCATCAATACGACCGCCCAAAAAAGAGCGGCGAGCTGACGCGACGATTTGGTAACTTGGTTCATGATTGATGCAAGACTTGTATGCCCGTGGTCAGCCTTTGACGCTCAACTCACGAAAAAAGTCTCCGCCTATTTCGACCGTTGTGGCAAGCCTAGTCCCAACTTTTGAAGTTGCGCTTTTATCGTAACCCGACGCGCAAGCGAGGAAAAATCGATATTGACTCGTGCCTCGCTGACGCGTCAGGTTGTGAAAAACCAATGCCTGAAGCAACAGAACAACTTCAAAAGACAGAACCTAGGGAAGGGTGCAGCAAGGCTCCTTCGCACAGACCTTATCAGTGTCGCACGCAGACGTGCCTCGAATCGATCAGATGTCGGTGATTGCAAACAAAAAAGCAAGATTCCCGAACAGTCGGAAACCTTGCTTTTCGTGTATCGATTAATTAGGTCGCGCTAGGCGGCAGCCGACTCTCTGCGTTTGCGAATCCGACGTCTCAACCCGACACCACATCCGCCGACAACCAAGCCGGTCAATGCGATCATTGTCGCTGGCTCCGGCGCCCCACGGATCGAACCCTGCCCGCTGAATCCACCGGCACCGCCAGAGAACGCGATCGATGTCTGTCCTGTAACCAGCAGTCCGATCGACGTCGGATTCAAATCGACCGAATCGATCGTGTCACCCGGCTTCAGGAACGTGAACGAAAAGTTGACGTTGTTCGGTCCGAGCAACCCAGCAGAAATCCGTCCCGTGAAATTCAAAAGGTCTTCACCCATGGGCCCCATGTTGTTCGCGACCGTCAGACCACCGACGGAAACGTCGAGGGGAACGACCACGGCGCTCTCAACATTCGTGTTCGAGGTACTACCATTCGGAGTCGCGGGGAACCGGAGCGTTCCGCTGTTAATCGTCGTTGAACCACCCGGAACAGGGTTGTAATCCAGAACCAAGGTGAAGTTCCGAGGCAACGAGCCGAGTACCGGTCCCTCTCGTCCCTGTACCACTTCACCCAGGAAACCGACGATCGCCGCATTTGCGGCGGTGCCGGTAAGTCCCGCAAAGAGAATAAGTGCGAAAAACAGTCTATTCATCGTCAGCTGTCCAGCTTTCTCAGCTTGCCCAGGGGGCATGTAGGTTTACGTTCACTAGGAAGATAATCCCCAACTTGGCAAACGCAACGGGAATCAGCTTGAAATTTGATCACCTTTACGCAATTTGATGCTATCGGCCCCCCATAAGGGCCGAACCCAGTGAGTGATTTTTTGTACATCAACCGCATGCAGCCCCTCAGAGCTAAATGAACCAACTCTTTAGGGTTAAACTTGCGTTACGTTGTTTGGGGTTCCAAAGAGAGAGTCCCGATGAAGACACCTGCGAAGAGCAGTGCCCAAAGCGCGTTGGCAGGGTCCCCGCTAAAGTGCTGGTGAGATGCCACAAAGGACCCCAGATTGGCCATCACAAGACTGAATGTGAATGCTTGAATCTCAATGAGAGGAAGCAAACGCTGCATGCGAATTTGGTAGAAGCAGTTCTTGAAGACCATGTAGAACGCACATCCGATCAGGAAAACGCCC
>JBCCOI010000019.1:0-31805 GCA_039025515.1 Planctomycetota bacterium | reverse complement strand
TGCGACGTGTGGGTCAACCGTTCGATCCAGCCGACCAGCGGTTGCACCGGCATTTCTTCGGTGACCAAGACTGCAGCCGCCCGCGTCAGGTCCCGCAAGTATGGGCCGCGGTCGCCTTGCCGTTGGACCTGAAGTACGGATTGGATACCTCGTCCCGATAGTTCTCGCTGGACGTCTCGGTGCCCCTGAAGCAGGAATGCATGAATCCTATCGGAAGCGTACGGATAATCTTCGCTGAGACCTTGGTAGACCAAGAGCGGCAACCCGTTTTGACGGGCGAGGCAAATCGCTGTGTCAAGAGCCGGGTTCTCGTGGGCTCGAAGCGCGTTATGCATCCAGTAGAGCACAAACTCGCCCGGCTGCTCGGTCGAATCGGATCGCCGGATCCAACGGGTTCGCTCACGCAGCGAATTCGGGAGTGAGCTGTCCACGAGCCGGAAACCAGAAGATTGAAAGAGAAGATCACACCGCGAGCGGGCCGTCCGCGTATCGATCGGGTTCATTGCTCGCTACGGGAAAATGTTAGCGAATGGGCAATCGAGGGCACCGACCAAGCCAATCAGGGTCGAATGAGAAGCCGAGCGAGCCATCCCTTCGAGAGGCCATTATCGACCGCGAACGACCTCGGAGTGGATTCGCCCGAGAGCGTTTGGAGAGCATAATCTGCCGCCTGGTTCCCACTGATCACGGCGCCCTCCATGGTCGCAGGCCAGCCGGTTTGGGTCCAATCGCCGGCCAGGAACAGCCAATCCGCCTTCGTCTTCTGACTCGGGCGTACTGATTCGAAGTCAGAACTGACGGAGAAGACGCTCTTCGGATCGGACACCAAGCGTGACCTTACCAGGCGAGCCCGACGACACTCGGGGAAGAAGGATTTCAGTTCGTCCAGCACCGTTTGTAGCACCACTTCTTTGCCATCGGACATGATCTCCGCCGACGCGCTGATGACGACTTGATAGTAGTGTTCGCGGTTGTTTGATCGAGTCGACTCCGAGACGTGGGCCGACTCCGAGATATCAGCGGAATCGGAAGCACCGTTTTCTTCGGCGGCACCGTTTTCTTCGGCGGCACAGGGGTCATGGAAGAGCCACTGAGCGTTCGTGCCGACGAAAACAGCGTGATCTAGATCCGTAATCGGTTGGTCGAACCAAAGATGAATTCCGGAGATCGCTGACGTTGCCGCCGACGAGATCGGTCGCAGTTCCGGTAAGCACTCCAGCACGTCCGAACCGGATGATCGAAACAGCGCCACGATTCGGTACCAAGGCACGGCGCAGATCACGACGTCCGCCGACCAGACATGCCGATCTTGTGTCGTGACTGACTTGGTATCGATGCTGCGGACGGTGCTTTCGGTACGAACCCGCACACCTTGCTTTGAAAGCTGCTCGACAAGCCGACGCCCAAGCAGTTCGGATAGCGGAAGCGTGGGAATCAGTACATCGCTTGCTCCGCGAGCGGACGCGAAGCCATCGATTATCACTTTCCTGGCAGAAGTCATTGAGACACGCGCCGTCTTTTCACCGAGAGCGCTGACTAGGATCACGTCCCAGAACGCTTCGATGGTTTCAACCGATTGCCCCGCCGAGGAAAGCCAGTCTCCAGCCGTGATATCGGCAAGCCGGCTGCTGGGCGTGCGCATCAGCCGCCATAACCCGCGCTTGATTTCAGCTTTTTGGCGACGCGAAAGGAACCGAAGCGAATCAATCGTGCCAGCCAGATGAAGTGGTGCCGGAAGCCAGGTCGAAGCCGCGAACCGGCTTGGAGGATGCTTGGGATGCAAGAAGTGCAGTGACTCCCAACGTTTGAAGTACGCATCGAGACCACAGCGGCCCATCAGAGCTAGGAAATTCGTGCAACATCCCATCGCCGCATGCTGGCAATAGTCAATGTCTTGCCCACTTTCGGCGTCTTGATAGGAACCCGCGCGTCCCCCGGCCATTCGCTTGGCTTCCAGCACAACAATCTCCAGGGGCCGTCCGGTTTGCTGACGCCAGCGGGCCAGGGTTTCGGCAGCGGCAAGTCCCGCCAAGCCACCGCCCACGATCACCGCACGGGGTCCACGTGCGGAGTCGCTCAATGATCCGCCTCGCTGATTTCAACCGGTGGAACGGGTAGCCGTTGATAAAACGGTGAAAGGAAATGCTGGGAAACCAGTCCGAGTCGCTCGCCAGTGGAAAGCCGGACGCGTCTCATCACGACCGCGCGTGGGTTCTCCGCGATTCTCTCCAACAGTTTTCGATACGTCCTCCACATCATCGAAAACATCGGCCGCCCATCTTCGTTAAGTGCGTCGAAGACTTTCCATCCGCTCGCGTAAAGTGTTCTCGCCCGCTCGATTTCTTCCTCGATCAAGCACACCAATCGATCATCGGGCCGCGGGTCTCGAAGGTCATCTTCGGTTAAACCATGTTGGGCAAAGTGCTGTCTCGGCAAGTAGATACGGCCGCGCTGGGCGTCTTCGGAGATGTCTCGCAAGATGTTCGTCAACTGGAAAGCGAGCCCACAGTCGATTGCCGGTTGCGACGGAAGGGGTGCGCGAAATTCCCAAATGTGCAAGCAAGCCAAGCCAACCGCGGAGGCGACCAGATAGCAATAATGCTCCAGTTGCTCATACGTATCGAACCGCGTCTTTTGTTGATCGGCTAGCACGCCGTCGACGATCTCAAGCAAGTATCTCGAGGGAACTTCGAACCGCTGCGACGTATCTCGAAGCGCGGGGAGTATCTCGCGGGCACGTGCGACGAGATCGATCGGCCAGTCCGATGTGTCGTCCGCCAAGCCGGGTGCAAGAGCTACCTGGTCGACGGGAGCGTCGCTAATCAAGTTGAGCGCCGTCGTTTGTCGCCACCAGTCCAACCAGCGTGTTCGCAACGCCGCGGGTTCCGGGCAGTCGCCGATATCATCCGTGATTCTCGCAAACGCGTAGAGCGCACACATCGCGCGACGCTTGTGTCTCGGAAGCAGCCAAAACGAACGGTAGAAACTGCTGCCGCTGCGACGGGAAATCTTTCGGACGCAGCGATAGCTTTCGGCGATCATCTTTGACGAATCCGTCATCACAATAACCCCATCGCGGCGCGCGCCATTAGGCCGAGTTGAGTCGCTTTGGAAACTCTCGGACGGACCCGCAGGCAATCGAAATCGATTCGGCGGATCGCGGCAATCGTCGCCAGTCCGCCATGGGCGAAAAGCTTGATGTCCGAAGAAAGCCAGCGGGGCACACGTTGTGCGAGCGGGAGTCCGCGATGGAAGTAGGCTTCGGCGCGATGGCAAAGGTCACGAAGCAAGTCGCGAAGGGCGGTTGGCGTCGAATTCGCGGCCAAGCAATCAGCCTCGACGCCAAACGCCTCTCGCTCTTCTCTCGGCAGATAGATTCGACCGATCGCGTGATCCCGGGAAACGTCTTGCCAAAAATTCACCAGCTGCAGCCCCGTGCAGATTTCGTCCGACAGCGCCGCATTTTTATCATCGCAGCAATCGGCCAGCTGCAGGATCATCCTGCCGACGGGGTTGGCCGACCGCCGGCAGTAGTCCAATAAATCGGTTTCGTTCAGGTATTCCGCTTTTTCCTGGTCCTGGCGAAAAGCACTGAGGAGGTCATCGAACGGCTGCTTTTTGAGCCCGTAAGTTGCCGCCGTATCGGCAAGTGCGGGAAAGATGAGGGAGGCGTCGGGGCGCGAATCTGCGGCTTCGAATTCGGGCGAGCGGAGGTTGTCGAACATGGCGTCGACGTGATTTTGCAAGAATTTCAGGCCCGCCAGAGCCACTTCGGCATTCGGCGATTCATCTGCCACGTCATCGGCGGTACGGCAGAACGCGTAAATGTTGTAAAACGGCTGACGAAGTCGCCGGGGAAGTAAAATGGAAGAGACGATAAAGTTTTCGTAGTGCGAAGTCGCCAGACGCTTGCAATGGCGACGGCTTTCCTCCAGGCCGATGGCGGTCGTCGAGTCAGCGGATGCGAGTGTCTTCCGTGCGGACATTAAGGAACGAGATGAGATGAGAATTGTGCTTGCCGCCCCACGTGGATTTTGTGCGGGCGTAAACATGGCGGTCGACTCTCTGGAGCTCACGTTGAAACACTTCGGGGCGCCCGTCTATGTCTACCACGAGATCGTACACAATCAGTACGTGGTCGACACGTTCGAAAAAAAGGGTGCGGTCTTTGTCGAATCGATCGACGAAGTTCCCGAATCAAGCGTGCTGATGTTCTCCGCCCACGGTGTCTCTCCAGAAGTCCGTAAGCGGGCGAAGGAGCGCAACTTGATGGCACTTGATGCGACCTGCCCGCTCGTGACGAAGGTGCATCTTGAAGCCATCAAGTATGCGAAGAATGGCTACACAATCATTTTGATCGGTCACGAGGGACATGACGAAGTCATCGGAACGATGGGCGAAGCCCCAGAGGCGATCCTGCTGGTCGAGGACGAGCATGATGTCGATCGGCTTGAAATCGCCGATGAGACAAAGATGGCCGTGCTGACGCAAACAACGCTCAGCGTGGACGACGCCAATCGAGTGCTCGGCAAGTTGCGTGAACGGTTTCCGCATATCGAAAGTCCGGCCAAGGGCGATATCTGTTACGCGACGCAAAACAGGCAGGATGCCGTGAAAGTACTCTCCGATGATGCGGACGTCGTGGTCGTACTTGGCAGCCAGAACAGCAGCAACAGCGCGCGTCTTCGCGAGCTGGCTGCGGATCGCGGCAAACGTGCCTATTTGGTGGACGGCCCACAAGACTTATCGCCAGAAAACTTCAAGGCCGATGATTGCGTGTTGATCACCGCTGGCGCGAGTGCACCGGAATCGGTTGTTCAGAGCACGATCGAGTGGCTTCAAGGTGAGTTCGACGCAACGGTGGAGACATCGGTCGTACGGGAAGAGTCCGTACATTTCCCATTGCCAAAACCGCTCCGCAAGCTTGCGCGCGAGGGCGTGAATGCAAATTTGGGTTGACGCCGACGCCGCTCCGCGCGACGTCAAGGAAGTTGTCTTTCGCGTCTCCAAGCGACTGAAAGTGCAGGTTTGCTTGGTCGCAAATTCGTTGGTGGATGTTCCAGCCGCTCACGGGGCTCTCGTCAGAGCGGTTCGAGTCTCTCAGGGGGCCAACGTTGCTGATCGCTACATCGAACAGCATGCGTCGGCAGATGATATTGTCGTGACCGCCGACATCCCGCTCGCGGCCGCTTTGGTGGAAAAAGGCGTGGCGGTGATCGATCCACGCGGTGAGCTGTACGATAAAAACAACATCCGTTCGCGGTTGGCGGCCCGCGACTTCTTTGAAAGCGTACGTGCCGCCGGACAGCAGACACCGGGAGCGGCACCCTACGCTGCCCGTGACAAGAAGGCCTTCGCGGATACCCTCGACCGGACCTTGGCTCGTCTCTCACGCGAACCCAACGCTGGGTAAGTTTCCGGCCGCGAACAAAACAAAGCAGCTTTCTCGGCCGGATGACGCCCCGCGTTCGTTCGTTCGCCCCGCGTCGTCTTCCAACACGAGGCCTGTTGGCTTAGGCTTTTGCGGCAAAATGCCCGGAATACGCGTTCTGAATGCAATCGAAATCAATGGCAGAAAATATCGAACCACAGCTTTGGCAGACGGTCAATCCCGTCGAGTTCACGCCGAAACTGCCCCAAAACACGCAAGCTCAATCATTGCTGATCAGTGCGCGACAGGGGGCGGGTTTTGAGATTGCTGCGGGGCAGGTTTCGCATGCGATTCAGTCTCGTGCGAATCAAATGCTGCTGGACTTCACGGCCGCAGGCTGCGTGATTCGTTATCTGGTTGATGGACATTGGGAGCAACTTCCTCCGCTCGACCGCGAGTCGGGTGATGCGATGCTGTATGCGATGAAGCAGCTTTGCCTACTCAACCCCGCCGATCGACGCAGTGCCCAAGCCGGCTCGGTTCACGTGAAGTTGAACAAGGACAAGTTTGATCTGTCGCTCCAGTCCCAGGGCGTTCCGACTGGGGAGCGTGTGTTGGTGAGGCTCGAATCCGGGAAGGTTCCGTTTGATTCGCTCAGCGACATCGGCATGCGTGACAAAATGGTTGCCGCTTTCAAAGAGAAACTCAACGCGGAAGCCGATCTTGTTTTGATCACCGCACCGAAAACCGAAGGTCTGACCACGACCTGGAACGTCAGTTTGAGTTCCGCGGATCGATTGGTGCGTGACTTTCAGTCATTCGAGCTGAAAGAAAAACCCGAACCGGAAATCATCAACATCAACCCCAATTATTTCGGCGGTGACACGGGGATGACGGCGTTCGAAGCCGTCCGCAAAGCGATCTTGAAGGAGCCCGATGTTTACTTGTTCCCCGAGCAAGTCGACTCGGAAACTTTTGACTTGGCACTCGATCAAATCGATAAACTCGAAAAGAAGGTGGTGACGCGAATGGTCGCCGCCAACGCCGTGGAAGGCCTGGCGCGGCTCGTTTCTGCTTATCCGGATTTGCGCGAGCGCATTTCCGAGAAAGTGTCATGCGTCATCGGGCAGCGTTTGGTCCGGCGGCTCTGCGACAATTGCAAGTTGGGCTTTCAGCCTCAGCCGCAGTTGTTGCAGCAGTTGGGGATTCCGCCGGGACGAGTGGCGATGCTTTATCAGCCGTTTATTCCGCCGCCGATCGAACAGCAAGTCGACGAGAATGGAAGGCCTGCGCCGATCACGCCTTGTCATACTTGCCAAGGCCGCGGCTACCTGGGCCGAATCGCCATCTTCGAGATGTTGATTCCGGGACCTCAACTACGGGAAGCGATCACAAAGACCAAGGACTTAGCAAAGCTCAATGCGATCGCAAAGTCCGAAGGTTTTCACAACGTCCAAACCGAAGCCGTCCTCACCGTCGCCCGAGGTCTCACCAGCCTCGACGAACTCAAACGAGCCTTCGCGAAACGCTGAGCGGCCGAGGCTTGGCTTAGCAATGGCCGATGTTTAAGTGGCACGCGGTCATCCCGGCATCTGCCAATCCACAGCCATCAAAAGATTATGGACGGACATAGGCTACTGCAGAATTGAAGCTATCTCGACGCCTCTCGATAGACTTCTCTGAGTCCGCAAATTAGGGTGCTTGGAATGCCTCTTCCAACCTCGGAGAACCAACGCTCAGAATGCGTCGCACAAGAAGATCGCCCCGTCGTTCGCTTCGACACGAAGTTCTCGAAGAACGCAGTATGTTAGCGGCTGCCGTGCTGCAAGTTTCAGACACAGCCTATTTCATTTCGGATTCGGAACCCGTTATCCGTCGATATGACATTTCCAATGAGGAATGGATTTCTCCGATCAACCTGCCGACGGATGACACTCCTACTGCGGGTCATGTCGACTCTGATGGAATTTACGTCGCGTACGGAACGTCCGTTTATCGCTACGATTCTGATGGCAGCAGTGAACAGCATCTTCTCAGTACGACCAGTGACGTCCTGGCAATCCACAGCGACAACAATCTTCTGTTGGTGAATCACAGTTCCGATTGGAGTGGGAGGGCCACCAGTATTGACAAAACGACCAACAGCGTGATCGACACTGCGGGCGATTCTTTCCCGGAACGCAACGATGTCACATCAGGCGTTTCAGTTGATCAGACTCACAATCGGGTCATTGGTCGGTCGGCCGGTACCGGCCCAGGCGATATTGCGTTCATCGAGTATGACGACGAAGGTTTCTTCGGTGATTCCGGTCGCAATCTGAATCACGGCCGCTTCAGAAACACCTCTCGAACATGGGTGTTTCCGGAAGACTCACGCGTCGTTGATGACTCGGGAAACATCTACTCAACCGACTCATTGATCTGGCGTAACAGCCTAGGGACACAGGTGTCTGACGTCGCCTTTCGCGATGGTGGCTTACCCGTCGTGCTCGGAGGAAGTACGTTAACCTTGTACGATGGTTCGCTTCTGCCGGAAGGCACGACCCAGTTGGACTACACGCCAGAAGAGATCTTTGTAAATTCGGATAACGTTATCACGTTCCTAGAGTCCGCGACCCACGAAAATGGTTTTAGAGTCGACGCGATTTCACTCGCTAGCGTTAAACCGCCCGAGCCCTTGGACTTCGTCGACCCAACGGGGCTGGTGTATGCCCCAGACGAAATTGAAGTTGCCGCTGATGGTTCGCTGCTCATTTACAGCCGAGCCGACAGCAGTGTTTTTCGATGGGATGTCTCAAGCCGACAATACACGCAGTCCATTCCCTTGATCGGCTCTCCGGATTTCATGGCCTATTCGGCCGTCAATGACACGATCTACCTTGCGTATTCTTCAGGACTCATTCACGAAATCGATCTCTCTGAAAACGAAGTCAAGGAAGTTCCCTTCGTGACACTGCCACGAGAACCCTTGGGGTTGGAGACCGCTGGACAACATGTGTTTGTTGTCTACGAAGTTGGATCACGCACATCATATGCTACGTATGGTCCCGATGGGACGGCGATCTCAGCCATCGATTTGTTCGACGCTTCCAGCAATCTTGTTTGGAATGAAGCAAATGAGAGCATGTTTTTTCTCCGTGATGGTTCCCAAGCGGGTTTAGCGAAGCTGGGCATCTCAGAGGACGGAACAATTGGAGACAGGCGAGATACACCATGGCGTAGCAATGCGACGTACCTGGATCCAATTCGTGTTGCACCAGACGGTTTTTGGGTGGTGCTTGGCACTGGCGAGATGTTCAGTGGCGTTTCCATGCAGCAACTCCAGCAATCACTTCCATTTGAAATCAACGACGCAGCATGGGTTGGTAGATACCTCTTCACGATGCGGAACTTCGGTGGCCTTTCGGAGATTCAGGCTTGGAGTGAATTGACGTTTGAACCAAGAGTAAGCAAACAAACAAGCACCGAAGGAATTGCGTTTCTCAATGTGAATGGATTGCTTATCCACGTCCATGCTTCCAACGGAATTCCTTCGTTTGAAGTACTCAATTTGGACCTCAGTCCTTCCGATGGTACGGTGGATTCTGAGGTTCGCCTTGATTTTCAAGGTCAAATAATCGAGAACGATGACGCATCACCGACGGAATCGAAAGGCACAGACTTTGGAACGATCAAGCAACGAGAAAACACCGTTGCCCGTTACTTTGAACTTTCAAACGTGGGCAACGTGGACTTGGAGATCAGCAACTTGCAATTGCCTGATGGTTTTCAATTGGGCATTTCCCGGGGCGGTTTCGACGACACTGGGGTGATGACGGTACAGCCCGGTGACCACGCAACATTATTTGTCACGCTGCTGAGTGATCAGCCCGGTGACAAGTCAGGACAACTTCAGTTCGAGACGAACGATCTTGATAACCCTACATTCAGCGTGACGCTTGCGGGAAATGTTGAATTCGTCGAAACCTTTGATACGATCGGACTGTACCAGCAAGATCCGTCGATCTTTCACTTGAAAGAGGATTTTGCACGTGGTCCCACTGACCATTACTTTTCTTTCGGTCCAACGAGTGAATCCTGGTCACCCTTGATTGGTGATTGGGACGGAGATGGAACCGATGGGATTGGGCTATACCAGGCAGACCTTGCCCTGTTCCACCTCAAGAACGAGTTTGCGGGAGGCACGTCGGACCACCATGTTGGGTTCGGGCCAGCCGGCAACAATTGGATTCCTTTGGCCGGTGATTGGAACGGAGACGGAATCGATACGATTGGATTGTATGAGCCTGAGCTAGGCTTCTTCCATCTTAAGGATACTTTCACCTCAGGCGACTCCGACCATTACTTTCGATTCGGTCCAAACGGCAACGCGGGTTGGGTGCCTCTGGCTGGTGATTGGAACGGAGATGGGATCGATACGATCGGACTCTACCAACCCGACATTTCACTCTTCCATCTCAAGGACAGTTTTGCTGAGGGGGCTTCTGATCACTATCTCGCGTTCGGTCCCAGCGGAGATCCAGGATGGTTACCTCTGGCAGGCGACTGGGATGGAGACGACGTCGACACCGTTGGTCTCTTTCAACCAGATATCTCCCTTTTTCATTTCAAGAATAGTTTTGTTCCCGGGCCAGCGGATCAGTACGTTACATTCGGCCCGGGTGGTGACACGAAGTGGACTCCTCTCGTTGGTGATTGGAACGGCAACGTCAGTGGTTCCGCTCCGGTTGTTCTCCTGTCAAATGACGCGGGCAATGCCAGGCATATCAAAACGAGCAATCTTGATGTTAGCCCACTCATCCTTACAACTCGGGCTGAGGGTATGAAACGAGTATTCGAGAATGATCGCAGCGAGAAAGTTGCATCGTTCTCGAATTCAATCAGCGACGCACCAGCTGGCACATCCGATGAAACTCAAACATCGGAAATGCTCGCACTCATTGATGAGTCTCTCACACTTTGGGGAGGGATCGGAAAGTAGCGTTTCTCGCCATCGAGTCCATCGATCCTGATTGAACAGAAGCTAACCAACGCCGGCACGACGCTTCACATCTCAGGCGAACCGCATTCGATTCCGCAGGCATTCATGCTTTCGTTGAATCGCCTGACTTATCACGTTGCCATAATTGCAAAGATGGTTTACGACGGCGATTGGTGATGGCTAACTATTGCGCAGGACCGTCCTCCCCAGTCACCCTCCCACTGCAAATAATCGGTGACGGTGTAGTGAGGTCGATAGGAAACGCCAAGATTCATTAAGACGCGGTTCGAAGAATTAACGCTAGGCCCGGTGTTTTTCCGGGCCGAATGCTGGGAGAGCACCTCGCCGAACCAACCGAAAACGACGTGAGAGCGCTTTGCCGAGACAAAGAACGGCTATCGGAGATTCGCAACCGGATCTCCGATATCTCGTGGTTCATGCGTGCGCTCCCCGAGCCCATCGTACGGATTGCCAACAAACAACACGATTGCACCGCATAAGAGCATGCTTCATGGGTTAGCAAACCGTCCGGCACAACGAAAAGATGGAACCCAGATCTGGTCAACCTCAGGCGATTTTCAAGTGCTCCAGGGAGTCGGTTGTGTGATTGCAAATCGGGCCCAGTGTCTGACAAATGGCGGACGGTTTATCTGCACCTGGACCACGGGAAGCCAATAAAGTGGGCTGAAGAACGAAACTCGTTCAATACGAGTTCCTAGATCATCAGAATTCCGATGCCTGTGAGCCCGAAAATGCAGCGTCTCCGTCGACTTTCGTGGAAGCTCGGTTGCCTGATGGCTGCCGCGTTTCTTGTGGTCTTTGGCAGGTGGTACTATCTGGAGGGGCTCGCAAACCCCTTTTTCATTGATCCTTCTTGGCCGGAGTTGACCACTGTCGCACTCGATGATTCTGAGCGGCTGATCGTGTGCGGGGACAACATCCACGTCAGTCATGAGCATCCGAATGCACGGCATTTTGAGGTGGTGATCGCCGCGGGTGGGTCCTCCGTTTCGCCGATGTGCATCGCGTCGATATACCAAGAAGGTGATACTCACTTCGTAAGAGGATTCGTAAGCGTTGATCAGGGGCAGAATTGGAAAGGTGAATACGAACTTTTACCTCGGCGTGGCATCTCCGTTGCCGACCCGACGGTCGAAATCGCCGATGACGGATCAACGTACCTCGTTGCAATGGATAGTTTAGGCGAGGGAAATCTTGATGGCTTGGAGTTGGCCATTCGCGATGGATCTGTCGGCACATGGTCTGCTCAACGATTGTGTGATTTCGGTCTCGACCGGCCATGGATCACGTTGCAGAAACAGAACGCTGGAAATTCCAATTTGTTGGTTATTGGGCAAGCAAATGAAGCGAGCTTGCTTACCTATGACCTGGCAGATTTGAGGCCGACGGGACGCTCTTCAACTCAACTGGGACTTGTGAGTTGCAGGCCTGCTCGGGCTCTTGCTTGGAAGACGGTTGAGCCAATCGCAATCGTGCAAAATCGTTTTCCGACTTGGAACGGACGCGTACGCAGCACGATACCTCAGATCATCAAACTCGAGACGAACAGCGATGGCGTCTTGGAGCCGAGCGAAAAGATTGGCGCCGAGTGGCAGTACTCGCGCGGTAAGGCGGGGTCTGCGATCCACACAATGTTCCCGGCAACGGCATGTAATCCTGACGCCGGAGAGCACGCGGATCACGGTTACTGCGTGTGGGCGGCCTCCCTGTCATCGCATCCTGATGACGAATGTTTGCTCGTGAGTCGATCGACCGACCGAGGCCAAAGCTGGGAGAGGCCGCAGCTCCTGAGCGAGCAAGACCTTGAAGCCGCAGCGAATGGGCGATATCTCAGCTTTATGCCCGAAGTCGCCGTCAACAAAAACGGCGTTGTAGGCGTCGTTTGGTACGATCGTCGAGGGATGGAGGCGAGCACGACCGAAGAGATCGCGCCAAACACAACACGCACCAGCTTCGTCGGACAGAATGTGCGTTTTCGCGCTTCGGTGGACGGTGGCGAGAGTTGGTTGCCCAGTGTTCAGGTCAACTCCATTGAGACGTTCGCTTCGTACAACGTGGGTCATACCCTCGGAATCGCAACGGATGCGAGCGGTCGTTTTCACGCAACTTGGATCGACGCACGCACCGGCGTCCCACAAGTCTGGTCCGCAGCAATTCGCGTTAAAGAACACACCATCACGGATGAGTAGAGTGCTCGTTACCCAGAGTCTCGCCTGCCTTAGTAAACTCAAGTTTCGCTCGGGCGGAATTATCGGAAAAAGATGCCCGCTTCATGAAGTGAATGACCGGAGGCCTGATTCAATCGAGCGAGTATGACGCCGTAGGATGCCAAGTTGTTGATGAGCTCGATTTCAATAGTCAGCACGGCTGTATCGGCGGCAACGAGCTGGTCGAAAGTAATTTGCTTATCGTTCGCCGCAAAGCGTTCCTGCACAACGTCTCGCCGACTCCGAAGCGTCTCTAGCCGAAGCTGGATAAGTTCACGTTCGCCAGTATTGTGTTCCAATTCATCAAGAAGCAAGGTGAGCTCGTGGCGGATCTCCTGTCGCTGCTCATCCAGCAGCACGCGTTCCTTTTGTGCTTGCAGGCGTAGGTTTCGGATCCGCGTACGCTCCAACCGTCTCCCGTATCGCTGAGAGAACTCAAATCCGAGCTGCCAGCCGCTGAAGTCTCCCTGAAACAGGTTTCCGTAAGCACTTTGGATATCTTCGTCCGGCCCCGGGACAGTTTCTCGAGCAAGACTGTCTCCAAAGCCGTTCACTTGATAGCGGACGATACCATCGAGTTGCGGCAGCAATAGAGACTGCGCAGCTCGTATCTGCAGGTCGATTGAACTGATTTGCAGTCTTTGCTTTTGAATCTCGGGTCTCGAATCTGTCGCTTGGAGTTCAAGTGAAATCCTGTCGAAGATGATCGGCGAAATGATGAAGGGTTCGGTCGGCACAACGGAGAGATCTGCGGCAGGCGGCAAACCGGTGAGTCTTCGAATTCGACTTAAGGCTGTATGGCGTCTGTGCTCTTGTTGTCGTTGCGTTTGACGCAGGTTGAGTCGTTGTTCAAACAGGGTTAATCGTTCGATTTCATTGATGTCGTTCTCGGTTCGAAGCCGGGCATCAGCCATCTGTACATATTCCTCTGTTCGATCGAGTGTTTCTTCAACGAGCTGAACGCATTCATCCGCGGCTTTCAATTCCCAATACACCGATTGCAGATCGCTCACTAGCTCCGCTACCGCAATTCGCAAATCGAGTTCAGCAACCTGAGTTTGCTTCTTCGCGATCATTACACCCTGAGCGACCCCGGTCACGCCACGAATTTGATCGGAAGGCGATCCCGCAACATCCGTGTAAAGGCGACCGGCGCCGGCAAGCAATGGCTGTCGGAATTCTGCGCCGATGGCCAGTCGATAGCTGGACGGAAAGAGGAGGTCTTGTCGATTGCTTGCATCGTAGGCAATCGAGTGGAACAGCCGCGAGCGGCCGCCGGACCGAGTATCGCGAACCACTTCTAAAACTGATGAGGCGGTCTCTTCCACCAACGCACCGCCGGGCAGAATTCCGCCGGACAAAAACAGGTTGTTTTGAATTGCCTCATCGCGGCCCCAAACAGTTTGAAAACGTATCTGCGAATCAAAGTCACTTAGTGCAGCGGCTGCGCCACGTTGTCCAAACAGAAAACCTGAGTCGGTAATTGACGGGTTCAGCGAAGTGGATACTTGCTCCGGAACGGATAGAATGCGACTCCTTGAAACCACAAAGTCCGCGTCTCTCCGAATCACGGTATTGTTAGCGAGAGCGAGCTGGATTGCCTCCTCGATCGACAGCTTCATCGCCGTAGCGCCACCAGCGATCGCCGGAAATTCAGTATCGAGAGGTTCGTCCGAGGCGACTTCACCGGATGAGAGGGAGTAGCGATCGAGGGTAAAATCACGTGGCAACACATGATTGATCGGTGGTGCATAAGGCCCTGGCGTGGCAGGACCGCCCGTCGTCCAGTGCTGGACGCCCTTCTCATGCACCGCCTGAAGGTGGCTGACCAGCTTCGGCGTAACATCCCCAGCCGACAGAGGTTCTTGCTTGAGTGGTTTGCCAAAGACATTTTGTAGGACACCGTTGGTTCGGCAACCCAAACAAATGACTACAAGTGGAATCGTGAGGAATCCCTTGCCAATGCGTCTCTTGAGCACTGCAAGACGTGCAACCAAGATCGTCCCCTTTTGCTTTTCCACAACCGACACAGCCATCCCGTTACCCAACGAAAGCGTTCCCACACGCTCCCCGAGCAATATCAGAGCGATCGGAACAAACGGTACGCCGGTTCCAATGAATCCGGTGTTGATTGCCGGCTCAATTAAGCCTCCTCGTCAGAATCAGTGCGACCGTCTTTCAGAGATGAAAAAACGAGCAAACCGCATATTCCTCAAAGTCGAAAGTAGAACGTCTTTTTGACGTATCGCCCGATTCGTGACATCACCGAACGACTGGAAAGTCGGACTTTGCACCTGCCTCGGAATGAAGGAAGCAACTCGTCGGCATCCGGTAGGGAGGTGGTGATTCGAAAGACGCGCGATTCCACTTGTTCCTTTCCATCGCGGTTTGTCCGTGACGCAAGACGACCTCCGTATCGTTGCGTCACCTCTGGCGGAACGGTTTCCAAGCTCAACGGTGAGATCGCTAAAACTCTTCCGCGAAGATTCTGATGTGGTAAGGCGTCCAGTCGCAGCGACACGTGTTGTCCAGCCGCCAGATCTTCTCGAACACTTTGGTCTACATAGCTAACGGCGATCAGTTCGTCCGGGTTATCAACGACGCATGCGACCAGTGTTCCCGCAGGAACGAACGAACCAAGATTCTTGGGGTCGAGCGTCCACCCCGTTGAGGCCAGTGAAAGGTCGTCATGCATCGCCGTTCGAAATAGACCATGGACGACGGTTCCCGACACCGGTGCGCGGATTGTCAACGAATGAAGTAGCGGGAGCGTTTCGGCGTATTTTCTTCGTGTCCGGTGCAATGCCTGTTGCTTCAGTACGAGGTCGCTGTGCCGATCAAGCAATTGGAGTGATCGGATTTCGGTCTCAAGTTTGTTGATCTCTTGCAATAATTCGCGACACGCCGATTCGGTTTCTGGATCGGAAAGGATGGCCAGAACCTGTCCGCGTTCGACCGTTTCACCTTCCATGATACAGATGTCCTTTAAAACTCCCCCAACCCGGCTGAAGACATTGGCTGGTTTATCAAAGTCGACCTGCATCGGAAGTGTCGTCCATCCCGGTAATGGCAGAAAACCGATAGCCATCAAGGCGGCGAACGCGACACCGACCGAAATGGAAAGACGGCTCCGAGAGAATCTTCCTTTCGTGGCAGTGTTCCGAATGTTTTTCCAATATTTGACCGCACCAATCGAGCTCATCACGATAAACATCAACAGTGAAACGGGGGCGAGACTCTCCAGTCGGTAGGGCTTTAGCATTGTGTAGATGCCGAAGAAGATCAGAGCCATCATGAGCCATCGATAGAAGAACGAAGCGACAGCGTAGCTGGCGAACCAGACAATACCCGTCTTTGGGTCCTGGGGCTTCGCTTGCGTTTCAATGCCAAGGCACCAGGCGACACCGCGGCAAAGTAGGCGAGAGCTCTTTTCATGCAGATTGGGAACTTCGAGCCAATCGCTCAAAATGTAGTAGCCATCAAAGCGAATGAGCGGGTTCGCGTTAAACAGTACAGTCGAAACAGTCGACACGGCGGCCACGTTAAGAGCGATTGAATGAATGTAGCCGGGGTGGGAATGCGACCACACGAAAACTGCAAGTGCCCCCACGACCAGTTCGACATACATTCCGCCGGCGGCAACCATGATTCGTTGCCATTTGCTTCGGCACATCCAAGAATCGGATGCATCACAATAAAGCGTCGGTGAAAAGACAAGTAGACCTGCACCTACACCATCACAGCGTCGGCCGACCGCCGCACATGCGGTCGAATGACCCATTTCATGAATGAACTTTGTGACGCCGATCATCAGCCATAGCAAAGCGAGGTTCGGCCAGCCGAAGAAGCTCTCGAGCGAAGGCAACGCTGCCCGCAGGTCTTGAAACCGTAAGGCAGTTTCTAACCAAGCTGCAAGAAGAATCGAACTCGCCACTAGGACTCCCCAGCGAGTAAACATCCAACCCAACAGGAAGCCAAACCCGGAAGTTACCTTCGTCAATCGGAGCGGTGGCAGCTTGATGAAGAATGGATTCGCGAGCGTGCTGACCCAACGTCGCTTTCGAGCCTCCCATTCTCTTCGGCGTACACGTTCTCCCTGACCCAGCCTCGTTGATTGCGTCAGTCCTTTCTGGTGTAGGTCAACAACCAATTGTTGCACATCGCTCGCGCGGACCGTCAGCGTCGGAAAGACCGAAGCCAAATGACTTCGCAGCGTCTCAAAACTCTGACTGCCATCGAGTTGCGAAAGCGTTTCGTGTTGAGTTGGATCGAGTTGGTAATACTTCAGGGAAAGTGGATCTCGAACCATCAGATACGGTTCACCGCGAAACTGAACTTTAACGGATTCAAGATCTTTGCGGCGTACCAGTGGGATTTGCCGCGCTTCGATTGCGTCGACAGACATGGAACCTAAATTTCGGGTGGGAGAGTGGTCGCGTCATCTTGTGGTGCCACACTTTTGTCTTGCGATGCCCGCAAGCTGACCCGGGTTCCATCCAGCATCCATACAGGTCGTGGGATATCAGTCCAAGCCCGTACGACGCGTCGCACCGGTTGAATGGTGACGTCCACAAAATCGACCCTTGCTTCGCAAGTGGCATCCTTGGAGTTCTTGGGATTCGTAACCGAAAGTCGAGTTCCAAATTCGAACTTGTCCAAACTTGCTTCGGGTATGAAAAACTCAATACGAACGCGTGAGGTCTCCACCAATTCATAGATGGCCGTTACGGGATCTACACCTTCTCCCTCGGTGTGCATCTTCCGGACAATGAGGCCGTCGTAAGGCGCCAGCAGTCGTAGCGCATTCAGATCAGCCCTGGCGGTCTCAACCGCCGCTTCAGCAATTTTGAGTGCGTCCTTCTCTGCCGTCACCAACTCGGACGCGACGGCGAATTGTTCCTGAAGCAAACGAATCTCCTGCGGCGAAAATGCATTGGGACTGCGGAGATTCGCGTTTTTCGCCGCTTCTAATTCAAGCGAGGCTGCACGGAGTCTCGCCTCCGCAGCTCCAAGTGAGCCTTGGGCACTCACACGTGCTAATGCCTCCGCCAGCACGGCCTCGGCTTTGCCGTCCATCAGTGTTCCGAGGACTTGTCCCGACCGTACTCTAGAGCCCTCCTCAACATCGAGGCGAAGGATCCGCCCGGTTGAACCAAACGTCAGGTTGGAGCGTTTTGAAAACCGAGCAGTACCCTCTAAGCTGATTGGCTGCGAATTCTGAGCCGCCAAACTGGTCGAGCAAAACGCGAGGCACGCAAACAATAGTCTTCGCGAAGTCAATAATCCAAACTCTTGGCCCAATTGGCAAACAGTCGATGTCGTGCGGAGCCAGTCCCAAAAATCATATCGCGTGAGAACTCGGTTCGGTCGCATGGCACGGATCACTGAGGCGGTTCGCAAATATTTCTAAATCGGACGAATGAAGTTGGGAAAACAAGTTGGTCCCGATAGCCGAGACGCCTTCGCTAAGTATAGTCCCGGTGAAGAAACGAATTTCAGTCGTCAGCGTCGAGGGAGCATAGAACGATCACGATGGACCAGGTGTTGAATCAGGCCGGAGAGTCGGTGACGCCCGAGCCGATTCAGACTGACCTGCAATTTCTGCTAGCCGCGAACGAGTTTGGCCTGAAACTGCACCGTCACCTGGATCCGCACCGCGTATCACTCGATGCGGTCAACGATGCGGCTAGCTTGGTGCGGTGCGATCGTTTTTCGATCGCAATCAAGTCCGGGTCGAAGTTGAGGGTGACACACTGCACCGGGCAAGAACAGGTTGCTCGTCGAAGCGAGACAGTTCGTCGTTTGGAAGCTCTCGCCACTCGAGCGTTTTCGTTGAACCGAGCCGTCGTGTTCGCCGGCGATGAGCAATCGGTTGATCCACTGATTGCGGCCGCGCTGTCGGACTACGTGGAGTCCAGCCGTGCAAGAATGATTGCGTTGCTGCCGTTGCGATGCGAAACGGCAGCGATCCGACGAAAGCACGATCGCGAGAGTGTAGAGGGGCAATTCCGAGACAGAAACGGTGGCAACCCCTTCGGCTTGCTCATTGCCGAGCGATTCTCAAGTTCCGTCATCCAGCCGTCCATGCCTAAGCGTTGTCGTCTTCTCGCCGACCACGTGGAAAGTGCCCTGGGTTCCGCTCGCCAACATCACAAGATTCCTTTTCGACGGACGATTATCTGGCTGGCGGACGTGATCGCCTCTTTGCGCGGGCGACGGTTGCTTGCCTCTGTCGCTGCGTTTGCGATGTTTGCCGCTGTTTTGGCCGTACTGGTTTTCGTCGAGGCCCCATACCGTGTGTCGTGTAGCGGCGTCCTGATGCCGGTGTCGCAGCAGCGGTACTTCGCGCCGATGGACGCCAAAGTGTCCGAAGTTTTCGTGCGCGACGGGCAGTCCGTCGATCGGGGTGCCGTCATGATTCGTCTCAAGAGCGAATCGCTCTTGGCACTCATTGTGTCCACGGAAGTTCAGATCGAAGAGAGTCAAAAACTCATTGAAGCCTTGTCAGCGCAACTGGTCATTGAGCAAAGCAGTGGAGCTGACCAAAGATCAATTGAACTGCAGGCGGAAATCGCTAAAGCGGAAGTGGATCTTGCCGGTGGGGAGGAAACGCTAGCCGTCTTGCGGGAACAGGAGGATGCACTCCTGATCCGGGCTTCGCACCCCGGAGTTGTCAACGGCTTTCGACTCGAAGAGCGATTGTTGAAACGTCCCGTCGATCGAGGAGACAAGCTACTCGAAGTCGTCGATCCGCTGGGGCCGTGGAGATTGGAACTGGAAATTGATGAATATCGTGCCGGCCCAGTCGTTCAGCAGAAGACCCGAAGTGAAGAACCCCTTGCGGTTAAATACGTCCTGGCGACGCAGGTTGGCGAAGACCGATGGGCGACGCTAGAGAGCGTTGCCGCCCAAGTCGAAAAGAGTCTCGACGGGCAGCGCTTAGTCGTGCATGCCCTCGCAGATGCGCCGTTGGAGAACCTGCAGCAAGAGTATGTGGGCGCTGAGGTGTTCGCAAAGATCTACAGCGGTGAGAAACCGCTCGGCTATGTGATCTTCGGCGATGTCTTGGATTTCTTGAGACGTACGGTTTGGTTCTGAAGCGTCGGGGTTATCTCCAGTGTCTCGTCCGGTTACTGTTACTCTTCGTTGCTTTCCAAGAACAAATCGAACCCGGCGTCAAGCAATCGCTTTCGATGCTGACGCCCGGCTTTGAACGATCGCTTACGACCTTTTTGCGAAGCACCCTGCAAAGCCTTTTGCTGCCGATAGAAAGCGTTCATTTTCTCTTTGGACCTAAAGAAAACCGTCGGGCCGACAGGCCGTGATTTCCAAATTTCGTCTTCTCCGCTGACCATGATTTGGTAACTACCCGGATCACCTTGACGGGCGCAGCGACCTTCCAGTTGACGATCGATTCGCCGAGAGTGATGGACTTCCGTTGCGATGACGTGTAGCCCGCCGGCGGCGCGAACTTCATCGGCGATCTCGATGTCGGTTCCACGGCCCGCCATGTTGGTCGCAATCGTTACGCAGCCGACCTGACCTGCTCCGGAGATGATACGCGATTCATGTTCATCTTGATTCGCATTGAGTAGCTGATACTCAAGACGTTGACCGTCGAAGTGCTCGGCTAATGCTTCGGATGCTTCGACCGACGGAGTTCCGATCAAGATCGCTCGATTTTGCTTCAGCAAATGCTGCACTTCTTCACCGATCGCACGATGTTTCTCGCTCAAGTTCCTGAAGACCCTTGCTGACAGCTGTCGACGTCGACACTTTCTGTGCGTGGGGATGGTGCGGACGCCGAGTTTGTAAAACCGACGCAATTCCGACTTCGCCGACCGAGCCGTTCCCGTCATTCCGGAGAGATGCTCGTAGAGATTGAAGTACTCTTGGATGGAAACTCTCGCGGTCGTCCTGGATTGTTCCGAGATCTCAAGACGCTCTTTGGTCTCGACAGCTTGATGCAAGCCCCGTTGCCATCGTCTGCCATCGAGTCGCCGACCTGTTGAACTGCTGATCAACACCAGACTGTCGTCGTCGATCAAGTAGTCTCGGCCGACAGACAAGACATATCGCGCGACAAGGCTACGCTCGACTTGCTCAAGAAGTTGCTCGGTGCCCACTTCATCCAGCACCTTCGGTCGCTCGCGTAAGATTACGTTTCTCGCTCCGGCTTCTGTCAGGTGGGCCGACAACTTGTTTGGCTCAAGTATGAAATCGCTGTCGGTAAGCTGCTTCGCTGCCGCGTCCGACCATTGATACAGCGCTTGATCCTTTTGGCTGATCGGAGTCGGGGCGCCGATAATCAGTGGCGTGGAGGCCTCATCGATCAGCACGCTGTCCGCTTCATCGACAACGGCCGCGTAAAACGGACGATGAACGTGTTTCTCAGTAGACGGATCGCCGAATCGATCGAGTGCTTGGCGAGGACCATCGATTAGCCGATCTCGCAGAAAATCAAAGCCGAGTTCGGACGCCGTTCCAAAGGTAATATCGCATGCGTAAGCGGATCGTCTTTCGTCTTGGCTACTCTGCTGTGTCACGCACCCAACCGAGAGTCCGAGTCTGGCGTAGATGGGGCCGAGCGATTCGGCATCTCTTTGAGCCAAATATTCGTTGCTGGTGACAACGTGGCATCCGCGTCCCATCGTCGCCAACCACGTGACCGCCGGTACAGCCGTCAACGTTTTTCCTTCGCCCGTCTGCATCTCGATAATGCGACGTCCTGCTAACCCGAAAGCTCCCGCGATCTGGACATCGCGGAGTTGCTTTCCCGTTTCACGGTGAATCGCTTCGGCTGCGAGTGCAAACAGCAACCGCCTTGTTCGTTTGACTTGCACGCACCGGCGCCGACGCACGGTCAGCTCGCGCGCATGCAGCAGCAAGCTTTGGTCCGATTCGTTCAGAAAGTACTGTTGCAGTCTGCCCACTCGTTTGATGGCCAATTTGGTCAACTTCATCTCTCATCAAAACTTGGCGATCGCAGATTTCCAATCGTTCGGTCTTGCAACACTCGGTGACAGCTTCTGTCACCCGATTTGCGAAACTTTATAAACCGTAAAGTTTACTCATTTTTCGTTGCATCGATATTTTGGATTCGTTACAACGCCTCCCGCTCCGGCGATTCCGACCGACTCGGGCGGAACACGATGCACTCATCAACTTGGTCTACAGCACGCTCAGAAAAGGTTCACATGATGGGGATCTCGGCCCAGCTCCGACGGCTTTGTGTATGGAATCAGCGACGTCGAGGAGGAAGTGCGAGTTCACAGCGGTCACGCGTTTCAAAACGTCGTCGGCTTGGTGAACGGATCGTCGCCGAAGTCACCGTCGCCGAACCGCGTGTGTTACTCTCCGGCGTCACCGCTGTCGACGACAGCGCTTTTGCCGCCCAAGGCCAAACGGTCACCGTCGATGTGCTGGCCAATGATCTCGGTGGCGGCACGGTGACAGCAGTCTCAGGCGGCAGCGCGGGCGAAACCACGTTGTTGGAGGATGGCAGAATCTCCTACCAAAGTACCGACTCGTTCTTTACCGGAACCGACACGTTCAACTACACCGTTACCGCCGGTGATGGTTCCACCCAGACAGCGTCGGTGAGCGTGGGTGTCGGTTATGGTCCGCAGCGGCCCAGCATCGATAGTAACAACAACGGCGAATTGGCCGTGACGACCGGTGCCGGGTTCACGCCCGATCTCTGGACCGGCTTTGACGGCAGTTCGACGAGCGCTTTCACCGGCGGAGCACCGTCGGACGACTACAGCTACACGCTCGAGTTCGAAAACTGGCGGACGTTGGAGGACGGGTCGGAAGTTCAAGACGCGTCGGACTTCTTGACGGTCACCGCCGATGTCGAAGGCGATGGTTCTTGGACGTACAGTGAATCGTTCGTCACCGGAACCCCGTCTGCGGAGGAGGGCAGTTGGTCGGGCCAACCGCTTTCGTACACGTTCGATGTTTCCTCTGGTGCCGACGGGTCCACGACTTACACACTAAACGTTTCGGAGAATGCGAGCTTCTCATTCGAGGGCGATGACGAGTCCGTCTCGGCGAGCTCGCAAACGAACTACACCGTCACGACGACTACAGATTCCAGCGGTACGGTCACCAGCACCGATCGCTATGGAAGCTATGGCTACAGCTTTAGCTATTCTGCCAGCGGGACATACGACTTTGATGAAGATGTCTCCGCCGCCGACTCGGGTGACGGCTCCGAGGGCGACGGTGACTCCGCGGGCAGCGGCTCCACCGAAGGCGACGCGGGCGATGGGGACTCCGGCGACGGTGATGCGGGTGCCGGCAATGATGGTGATGCCGCGGATGAAGACGAGACTGTGAACTATGCGGGCAGCGGCAGTTATTCAGCGTCGTACTCCGAGTACGCTCAGTTGACGTTCACCGTCAACACGATCAGCTACAGCTTCGGCGCTTCATCCTCGCTCGAGGTCACCGAAAGCGCGACCATCACCGGATCGGACGGTAGCGGTTCGTACTCGGCAAGTGCATCTGCGGCCGCCGCCTTCGACTACACCATCGGATTGACGATGGGTGCCGGTGGCGAGTTCCATCTGACCAGCGGTAGTGGAACGTCATCGCTGGATGAGAGCGCCGACTCGTCGTTCAGTTACGGCGGCGGCTGGAGTGACGACGAGTCCTCTGGCACTTACGACGTGAGCAGCTCCGGCGGCTATGTGCTGGGCGTGGAAAGCTCCGCCACCGTGGTCGCCGGCGTTTGGGATGTGTCCGGCGAGGGTACTTATACCGAAGACGGTTCGGGCTCGAGCAGCTACACCGCCGAGGGTGGCTTTGACTACGAAGCAGGCGATGGCACCGTCAGCGGAACTTGGGATCAGAGCGCAAGCAGCAGCGGCAGCTACGCGTTGTCGCTCGAGTTCTCACTCGCGGAGAATCCCGCAGGCAGCTCATCGCCTCCCACCGGCGATGAAGGCGATGACATCGACACCGGCAACGGCTACGAACTGTTCGGCAACCAAGATTCCGAAAGTGGCGACGGCGACGAAGAGTCCGCCTACGTCTGGGTATTGGACGCGGGTGACTACGGAGAGAATTACAACGATTCGTTTTCGTTCAGCTACGAAGCCAGCGGCGACTACACCAGCGAGAGTGAATCGTCCGCCGGCGACGGTTTCACAATGAGCGGCACGATTAGCGAGAGCGGAAGCTTCACCGCGATCGGCTCCGGCGGCATCACGGCAGATCTCGTTGCGGAAACGTTTGAGGCAGATGCTACCTACACCGAGACGGGTAAAGACGACTTCAGCTACTCGGGAAGCGGCACGATCACCCACGGCGAGATGTCGGGCACGGTCAGCGAAAGCGGTGCGGCGAAGTCTGAATCGACGATCACACTCAACTCCGAAATGACCGAAGCCGACGAGGAAGCTCGGGTGTCGGGCTCAGGCAGTAGCTCGGCGAGCGGCAACGGTTCATTCGCGATCGCGATGGAAGGAACCTACACCGAAGGCGACCTCAGTGGCACAGCATCGTATGACGAAAATGTGAACGGCCAATACGCCATGTCGGCGACTTTTTCATTGGAAGAATCGGACGAGGAGTTCGAGGTCGATTCGCTGGTTCTCTCGGTCAACGAGACGGCTTCACAGAACCAGTCCTATGACATCTCGGGCGCGATCACCGAGGGTGACTTGAGCGGCACGGCTTCGGCGAGCGGCGCCAGCGGGTTCGAGTCGGCGTTTGTTGTCAGTTACGGCGAAGAAAGCGAAGACGGACCGACCGACCTTTCCTCGGTGACTTACAGCAGCTACGAACGCGCCGACAGTAGCTATGACTTGAGCGGCAGCTTCAGCGAGGACACCGACGGCGGGACGCTCTCCGGCAGCGCCCACAGCAGCGGAACCGCCGGCTACGACATCAGCGTCTCGGTGGAAAGCACCCTGGAGTCGGGCGAAGAATCTTCGTCCGGCGAAATTGCGATGACGTCCTACTCGACCAGCGCCGATGGCTACACGGTCAGCGGCGAAATCACCGGACCGCCCGCCCAGGATGGCGGTGGCTACACGGAAAGCGGCAGCGGTGATGATTCCGGTGGCAGCAGTGAAATGTCCGGATCGGCCACGCAAAGCGAAAACACAACCACCGAATCCCAGATGGCGATCGGATTCGAACTCGGCGCCGAAGACGAGTGGGATCTGACGCAGGCCACCGTGACGACGAGCATCAATAGCACGGCATCGGGCAGCCAAAGTCTTTCGGGCAGCTATTCCGATGGCACACTTTCCGGAGAGCAAAGTGATAGCTCCAGCTACACGGCCTCCACCACCTTGGTGATGGTTGGCGTGGGCTCGATGACGGCAGCTTCTGGTAGTGACGGCGGCGATGAAGGCGCCGGGAACGGCGACGACGGCTCGGACACGGGCAGCGACTCGGGCGCCGGCGGTGATTCGAGTGACGACGGTGGTGTCGATAACGGCTCCGGTGAAGCCGACGGCGGCGGAGATGATGACGGCCCCGAGATCGAATGGGATTTCACGGGCACCGGTTCGACGACGCTGCAGTTCAATGCCAACGGCTCTCGCTCCGCCGAAGGCACGACCTCGTCTGGGAACATGACCGGCACGTCCAGCCAGTCCGACAGCTACACGATGGCAAGTAGCCGCAGCACGGAACTTGCCTACGTACCCGCTGAGACGAGCGACTCGGGATCGGGTGACCAAGGCGGTTCCGGATCGGGCGAAGAAGGCGGTGATGGCGATGCCGGTGGCACGTGGGAGATCGTTAGCGGGATGGGCTCGACCACGATGAACGCGTCCGGCGATTCCGAATCGTCGATGTCCGGTAGCGACGACTCGGGCGACATCACGATCACGCAGTCTTCTTCATCGACCACTGATTACTCGCTCGATCAGTCGACGAGCGAAACCTACGACACCGCCGAAGGCGATTGGATTGAGACGGGACAGCAATCGATTCTCGTCAACTTTGCCGGCTCGGATTCGAGCAGCGGGAACGGATCGTTCAGCTCGAATGGCATGGACATGACAATGAGTGTCGATAGCTCGTCAAGCTACGCGGGATTCATGACCGATACCAGCGAACTGAATTCTGACGGCGAGTGGGAGCGAACCGAAGCCACCAGCGCAATTGGCATCACGTCCACGGACGAGTCGTCGCTTTCTGGCAGCGGTTCGTACTCGACGACGACCGCGGATATCTCGATGAGCGGCACACAGTCGATGTCGTCCTCGTCCAGCATGACCATTAGCTTCGATCGCGAAGGCACCTGGTCTCCCGATTCGGAGGGCGCCGGTGGCGATGATTCCGGTAACGACTCGGGCGGTGGTGAACACCATTCGTCCGGCGATGGCGATGACAGCGGCGACTCGGGCGGAGAGGAAACAGGCTCCTGGTCTTACAGCGGCAGCGGTACGATCTCCGGTTCGATGAGCGATTCGAGTTCGCAGAGTGCCGACGGTTCTTGGAGCGAATCGATCACCGGACAGGGTGGAACCGATCAGTCGAGTGACGGCGGGGGCAGCATCAGCGGCACCGTCAGTCAGTCTTCGTCGAATCAAACCACCGTCGGCATCGACATTTTGTTGGGCGTGGACTCTGACGGCGAAGTCGAAATCAACTCCGGCACGATCACCGTCGGTGGCGGCTCGTCTTTTGAATCGACGACCAGTGCCAGCGGCAGCTTTGCCGCTCCCGGGATGGATTCGGGGATGATGTCGTTCGACGAAGACACCAGCGTCACCGGAACGACCAGTATCGACATCCAGATCGGATATTCGGACGACGGCTGGGAAATCGACCATGGCGTCGTCGAGGGCTCGACGAATATGAGTTCCACCAGCACCACGGCTGGCGGCGGTTCTTGGTCCAATTCCTGGGGTGATTCAAATGCCGGTGGCTCGTCCAGTGGCACGGCGACGTTCAGCAGCAACAGTGTCACGACCGACGACACCTCATTCAACGCGACCTACAACGGAACGGGCTGGGATCAGACGACTACGGCCACCGGCAGCAGCAATAGTGACACGCTCAGCACCGCGACATCCGAGAGTACGTTCTGGCACACGTCCGGTGACCTGCCGATCACCGGTGAATCGAACCGGAATGTGAATGACCGAACGGTTGTCACGTCTTCTTACGCTCGCGCAACGTCTAATGGCGAAACGACTCAGGACGAGAGCCATAGCGTCACGACGACGACGCACACCAGCATGACTTCGGGCGAAGCAAGTGGTTCGCGTTCTTGGTCTTACACCGTCGGCCAGACGAACCACAGCGGCGACGAGTTTCTGCTTGCCACCTCCAGCAGCAACAACGATTCGACGACGGTGATCACCAGCGACACGGTCTTTGGAGAGACCACGGACCGGACGCACGAGACCTGGAACAACACCAGTCAAAGCTCGTATGAGTACAACCGAACAGACGCCAGCGACTGGGATCACAGTTGGACGGCCAATGACGGCACCGAATATGAAAGCGAAGGCTTCACCAACCGCGAGCGTTCTTCGACGCGTCAAACGAACAATTCGGACGTCGGCAACCGGACGACCACAGTGTCGCCGGACGACACGACTGTGGTCAGCGGTAACCGAACGGTCAACAACACATCCAGTGGCGGTTGGGATGATAGTTACCAAGGTTACAGCCGATCCAAGACGATCACACCCGGCGTCGGTCAGCAAGATGAGCCCGGTGATCTCGGAGATGGTGGCTTCGGCGGCGACCTGGGCGGAAACGGCGGGGCCCCAAGTGCATGGGAGCAGTGGGAGACACGTGACAATAGCGAAGCGAGCGTGAGTTGGTCGGAGACGACCGCCTATGAAACGGACTACGCCACCGGCATCACCACGGGTGACACGAATCCGGTGCGCACCGTCAGCGGCGGAGGCGACTCGAATTCCGAGCACCGTCATTCCTGGGACGACGGCAACGGAGACTCCGGCGACACAGGTTTCGAAACCTTCGTCGCGGACACCTGGGATGCAGATGAAAGCAACTTTGGCGAAGCCCCTGGGGAGAATTCGGGCCTGCAGATCACTGGAGCCCGAACCGTCACCGGTGCGGGCATCAGCAGTGACAAAGGCGGTGAAGTCCAAGCAGCCAACGGCATGGTATTGGTAGGGATGATTGGAGGATTGAAAGATGGAGTTGAGGGTGCAGGAGGAGAGAACAGTAGTGGCGACGATGGAGGCTCATCTTCTCTTAACACGGGTAGGGAAGACGATTCAGATGGAAACGAAGGCGGTGGGAATGATCAGGACCACGATCCATTCAAGACTGAAGTCATCATTAATCTCTTGATACTCGATCCAAGTGGTCGAATTGCACAACGGGTGCATCAAGCCGGGGTTTTCTTTACCGGCTATGAAGAAACGCAAATCGTTTTTGCAGGCAACGAAGACTCAGGTTTCAGCGTGCAGGTTGGGGGGGATTCTGCACTGGAAGTGGCGGAGTACATCAAGGAAAGGGTAACTGGCATACGGACCGGAGCTGTCGATCCATTCGAGCTTCTAGACGACGCACTGACAAAGATCGCTGAGCAGAGGGGAATTGTCGGCACCCAGGCAGAAACACTTATGAGGAGTGTAGTGCGGGCGCTTCCAGGTGGTGAAGGGGCAATCTTTCTTGAGCGACTATTGAACGGAACCGTTGTTGCGGAATATGGTCCAGAAGTCGCTCAAGCGATCAACGACATTCTGTCGTTACCTAAGACCGCTGCCGAAAACCCGCGTGAGGCGGCAGCTATCGTCTTTATGATTGCGATCATCAAGAAAGGTAAGCTAAAGAGCAACCTAAACCGAGTAAAACTCAAGAAAGGTCGACTAAGCGGATTTACGGGGTCTCCTGGTGAAGGGCTATTTGCAAAGAGATTTCTCGACAAACAGTCTCACCTTCATATATACCGAACCGAGAATGGGAAAGGACTGGGAGACTTCGTTATTTACAATACTACTAGGAACAAGGCTTTCGCGGTGGAACTGAAAATAGAAGACAGTTTCGACCGATTCAAGATCAGTCCTCGGAGCGGTCAGGTATCCGCTGTCGAAGTTGCGAAACTCAAGGACGCCCTCGATTTGAACGGCGCTGGCAGGCTGCAGATTACAACTTCGAAGCAGTTTCTGAACAGTTTGAATGTTGATCAGCTATTCCGTGAACTCAATGACCTCTTCAAAGCTCTGCGATAGTTAGCATGGGTACCGACATTCACGCCTTTATCGAGTATGACCTTGGGGAAGATATTGCCTTTTCCGATCTAGGTGACGTTCAATCTTTCAACAACGGAGAGCTATTCATGCGGGCTGATTATTTGCTGTTTGATCGACTCGCCGGCGCGCGGGCGCACAGTGTGGAGCTGGAGTACTGTGAAGAGATGATGTTTCAACCCCGTGGTTTGCCAGAGCATTGTTCTGATGCTGTCGTGCGTCGGTTCCACGTTGCAATTGAATCGCGAGTAAATGAATCCATGCTGGAGATTCCGGTGCCACTCGTCCCGGTAGCCAAGCAGGTTGAATTCTTGGCAAGCGCTGCGCCGGCAATTCTCTACGATTCTGATCAGCTCTTTCCTAATCCCTATTGGCATTCAGCGAGTTGGTTGACGTTGGCTGAAGTCATGGAAGTCAAAGATGTCCACGGTGACGCGAACCCAGAGTTCAACGCCATGCTGACCTTGATGCAGTCTCTTGAACATGATTTGGGATTCGGGAGATCGCGGCTTGTTTTCTGGTTCGATAACTAGATCGCGGTAGAGACCGCTGTTGCCAGCGGCCCCCCGCACAGATCCGTACGCGAAGTATTCCCTCATACGGCTCCTGCCTCAAGTCGAGCACAACAAGATAAAAGGTAGATAAAAGGAGTAGATAAAAGGTGCCACCCACCGAATACTTGACTGCGGATTGCGGCTTTTGTAAGGTTCGCCTCGACCTTAGCCCGGGAGACTCCTGATGCCGCGACCGCAACGTGCTGAACAGTTTGATCCCGCCGAAGTCTGTGTCGTTCACGTGGTGCAGCGCTGCGTTCGGCGGGCGTTTCTGGCTGGTATCGATTATGCCACGGGATGTGACTACTCCTACCGGAAAGAGTGGATCCGGAGACGTATGGAGGCGCTTGCATCCGTCTTCGCTGTCGATGTGCTCTCTTATGCGATCATGAGCAACCACATGCATCAAATCTTGCGCAACCGCCCTGATGTGGCAGAGCAATGGTCCGATGAGGAGGTTGCGATTCGTTGGCTGCGTGTTTTCCCGGGCAGAAGGCTCGAGGAGCATCTCGCCGAACCCACAGAAAACGACGTAAAGACGCTCTGCCGCGATAAAGAGAGGCTGTCAGAGATCCGCAGGCGGATCTCTGACATCTCTTGGTTTATGCGTGCGCTTGCCGAGCCGATTGCTCGGATGGCCAACATGCAAGACGAGTGCACCGGTCGTTTCTGGGAAGGACGTTTCAAATGCCAGCGGATCGTTGATGAGGCCGGCTTGTTAGCCTGCAGCATGTACGTGGATTTGAATCCCGTGCGGGCGGCGATTGCGGAAACTCCAGACCAAGCCGAACACACCAGCGCCTATGACCGCTGCAAAGCGAGACGCGGTGCAGAGATCCCATCGGCGGCGTTTGACTTGAAGCCAATCCCGACGGACGAAGCGGGTAAGAAGATCCGCGAGACTCCTGTCGATCAACTTCGCAAGGAGCGAAGGCGCAAGAAAAAGAACCCGACGGGACGACGAATCAAGCGTGACGGATGGCTCAGTCCGTTGACGTTATCACCGACCAAGCTTTCCTCCGAACCCCAGATCAACCGACAGGGCGTTCGCAGTAGCGACCGAGGTTTCCTCCACGTGAACTGGGACGACTATTGGGAGCTCTTGAAGTTGACGGCTCAGCAACCATCAAAGGGCGCCAGGGCGATAACAGGTCGTTTGGCGAAACGACTGGGAGATCTCGGGATCGACGCCACGATGTGGCGAGACATGGTGTGGGAGTGGCAATGCTACTTTGGCAAGAGTGCTTGCATTGGCAGCCCAAACGCGATGAAGGAACACGCCAAGCAAGCGGGCCTTCACCATCATCGAGGCCAAGCAAGCATAAGAGCATGCTTCATGGGTTAGCAAACCGTCCGGCACAACGAAAAGATGGAACCCAGATCTGGTCAACCTCAGGCGATTTTCAAGTGCTCCGGGGAGTCGGTTGTGTGAGTAAAAATTGCTGCCATGATCAAACCTCAGATCCGGGATGAATGCCCCGACGTACTTTTTGCTTGCGGCGACGGGTAGCGTTAGCACAAGTAACCCCCTTCCTAGTCAAGATCATCCACGAGCAACGCTATCCACTTACTGCGACCTTCTCGTCCAATGAGATCTCATCACTATGCGAAGTATTTTGTTGTTCGCAGTCGTGTTTTTGCCGTGCGTTGCATGTGCGAGCAGAGCAAACGTTCAAGTGCCGCCTCTCGCTCCGGTCTCGAGCGTCAACGGAACACTTTATGACGTACCAGAGCTCGGCATCAGATCTAGTGAAACCATAGACGTGCCGACGTCAGAGATCCCCAAGATATTGAACCTGGCTTGGCCTACAGAACCTTGTGATAGAGACGTTGGTAGCAATTCTACGCCAATAGCGAGGCTTGAGATTATTCATGCCAATGGCTCGACAACGGAACTCATTGTGGGATGGACTGGGCATAACCTGGCTGCGGTTTCGTTAGAGGATGGCGTGTTTTTCTATGGTGGTCTGGATGATTTCCCGGATGGTGCCACTAGAATCGCAAGGCTTTTGCGGGAATACTGTCAACAGTGACGCCCCGCCGACAAAGACTCGTCTAGTCAGTTCTCAAAGAAGCCAGACGGTGCCTGAGCAGAAGCCAGGTCAGCGACGGTCTATCTCTTGGTCAATGCAGATTCGGATTGTCGGCCAATTGGATGTGACCGCGTCGAAACGCTTCATCGTTCAAATAAACGGGTTCGTGCTTTAACGATGTGCCCGACAGGGTAGATTGAGGAGCACTGAGAGGTACACCCGTTCCTTATTCGAAGAGTCACGTCCATCGTCCCAGTTAGGAATGGGAGATCAATTATTGTCGCCGATCGGCTCCGTCCGATCGATTTTGACAGGTTTCCATCGGGCGGAGCCGATGGGCGAGTGCGTCTGTGAAGGCGATTGAATTGTCGGGTGAAAGTCCCGATCGGGGAAGACGTTACCTCCCCGTAGTTGATGGTAACTGCGTTTTCAACAG
>JBCCOI010000018.1:0-32160 GCA_039025515.1 Planctomycetota bacterium | reverse complement strand
TCAGTCCCTTTCTTGTCACGTGTCCCATGACCGACCAGTAAAATACCGGTCGATGCTTCATCGTGGCGACTCATTTCGTCGGTCGCGGTGCCGAATTCACTTTGTGCCGAGCCAACTTTCGAAATCACTCGGCAACACTTGCCCCGCCGAAGCCTACGTTCTCGAGGACAGCAAGTGCTTCGTTGGGCTCGTAACCGTCTTTGCAGGTCATGATGACTTGCCGGTTATCGAGCACGCCTTCTTCTTTTTGCGGCGCAAGTTCGACCGAAACAATGCCGGCTTCGTTTTCCAAGCTCTCTTTGACCGTGGGATAGCAACCGTGTGCGCAGTGCATCTTCGGCACATTGAGTGTTACGGAGGTCGTTTGAACGTTGACCGGCGCTGCGGAAGCAATCTCCGAGGTCTCTCCGTCGGTCGACGCTGAGTCTCCAGGAGACATGGTGATGGAGTACATGATTCCGACGGCGATCAGGATGGCCAAGCCGTAGACGATGGTTCGCATTGGATTTTGTTTTGGGTGAATGAGTAAAGCGAGCAAAGATGGGGCGGAGACTGCGGCGACAGCTGAGCAATCTCTGGCATCTATCTTGACTCGAATCCCGGGTTTTTTGCAAGTTCCGATTCGGTGTCGGCAACGAAGGCACTCTTCTTGAGCGGAAACCGCAATTCTTCGAAATCAACCACACACGGCTCCGGGAGCGCACTGCGTTGAGAATCAAAACGACTTCGCTGATCGCGTTTTTTCTGCTCTGCCTCGGTATACCGAGAATTGCCGGCGCGCAGGGTACGGCGATTGATCCGTACCAATTGGCTCCACAGGTCTCGTCCGCAGGAGGCTTTATCCCGCAGGGAAGGCCGACGGATCCGTATTCATTGGGTGTTTACGCATCAGATGGAATTGGCGGGGTTGCGACAACGGGCGTGATTCCCCAGGAAAATCTCTCGGCGGCGGTTGCTCCCGTCGCGGGCCTTTCAATTTTTCAGGGTGGTCCGGTCTACAACAGTTTGCGGCAGTTTGATCCACTGATGACGGTTCCGAGTGGTGCCGGCTCTCGGCTCTTTTTCCGTGGGGAATACCTGCTTTGGGATGTGGACGGGATGGAGTCTCCGCCGCTGGTGACAACCAGCCCGAACGGAACGGCTCAAACGATCGCGGGTGTGCTTGGTCAGGAGCCGACATCAATTCTCTTCGGCGGAGGCGAGCTGAACGAGGGAACAACCGGAGGCTACTTATTTTCCGGTGGTTTATGGCTCACTCGTGTCGGCAATATCGCTCTGGAAGGCGAAATCATTGGACTGGATGAGCAAGATGATCGGTACAACGGTTCAAGTGACGGGTCGGTGATTCTGGCGCGTCCATTTTTTGACGTGACGACCGGTATTCAATCCGCGCAACTCTTTTCGTTCCCGGGGCTCGCCAGCGGGTCAATCGGAATCCGCTCCGAGACGGATCTGCGTTCCTATCTGCTGAATGCTCGAATCGGGCTCTGTCCTCAGGCTCGATGCCGACAGTGCGGGGAAACGGATACGACAGACTGGATCATTGGATATCGAAATATTCGACTTCGAGACACATTCGACGCGACTGAAGCGTTGGAATCACAAGTCACCGGATCGCCCGGATCGATCACGATCCATGATTCCTTTCAAACGACGAATCAATTCGAGGGCCTCCAGTTGGGTGTTGTGCATCGCATGGTGCTCAATTACGCGTTCTTAGAATCGACGTTTCGAATCGCACTCGGTCAGAATGAACAGTCACTGCGAATCGGTGGAACCACATCCATCGACGACAACGGCGTCGTCAGTAACTTCAATAGCGGCTTCCTTGCACAACGAACAAACTCCGGGTTGCACAAACGTGACGAGTTCATGCTGGTTCCCGAACTCGGCATTCGCTTAGGAATTCAGTTGACTCGGCGTTTGTATGCCACGATCGGTTACAGCGCTCTGTACTTGCCAAATGTGATCCGAGGGACCGAACAGATCGATACAGACATCAACCCGGGACTCTTTCCCGTCGAAGCCAATCCGCTGACCGGCGGACTGCGTCCAAGAGTCCTCTTTGTGCAAAACGACTACCTCGCACACGGCATTCACTTCGGCGGCGAATTGCAGTTCTGATCATCGTTGACGAAGTGTTTCTTGCCAGCGTCTCACCTGTTTCTGCACTTGATCGGGCGCAGAAGACCCTTCGCTCTTGAATGCCGCGACGGCGTTCTTCGTCCCCAAGGACTGGTAGATTGAGTCATCAATCGCCTCCGCGTGTGCTTGCATCGATTCGATCGGAAGTTCGGCGAGTGAAACACGCTGGGACATTGCTTCACCGACAATCGCGCCGACCGCATGGTGCGCCGTTCGCTGGGGAACTCCCTTCGCAATCAACCATTCCATCAACGTGGTCGCATCGAGGTAGCCTTCTTCGATCCGCGTGTTGATTGCATCTCGCTGCAATTCGCTGCCGGCAACGATCGGGATCGCGAGTTCCAGCATGGCCGTGACGGTGTCAAAGGAATCGAACAGCGGCGGCTTGTCTTCTTGAAGGTCCCGGTTGTAAGCCAAGGGAAGATTCTTGATGAGCAAATGAAGTGTCTGAAGGTTGCCGATCACCCGCGCGGACTTCCCTCGCGTCAATTCCAACGTATCGGGATTGACCTTCTGCGGCATGATGCTGCTACCGGTGCAGAACTGTTGCGGCATTTTCAAGAACCCAAACTCAACCGTGCTCCAGAGGATCCACTCCTCGGCCCAGCCTGAGAGATGTGATGCAATTACAGAGAGCACAAATGCGGACTCCAAAATAAAGTCGCGGTCGCTGCTTGTATCCAAGCTGTTTGCAGTGAAGCTTTCGAAGCCGAGGGCCGACGCGGTTTGTTCGCGATCGATGGGAAGCGTTGTTCCGGCGACGGCGGCAACTCCCAGTGGGCTTTGATTCACGCGGCGGCGGCAGTCCGCAATCCGAAGACGGTCCCTTTCGAACTTCTCGGTGTACGCGAGCCAGTAATGTGGCGCGAGAACCGGCTGCGCCCGCTGAAGATGTGTGTAGGCGGGCAAAATGATATCCATGTCGGAATCACATCGGCCGACGAAGGCTCGCTGAAGTTCTGTGAGTAGCCCGTCGAGTTGGTCCAGGGATTCACGAATCCATAAACGAATGTCGGTGCTGACTTGGTCGTTACGGCTGCGTGCGGTGTGGAGCTTTCGGCCGACGTCACCGATTCGTTCGATCAGGACCGATTCGATGTGCATGTGGATGTCTTCAAGTTCCGGACGAATCGGGAAGGCGCCTGCTTCGATTTCGGCTTCGATCACCCGCAACGTGTCTCGAATCGCGACAAAGTCTTCTTGGGAGATCAAATTGACGGACTGCAGCATCTCGGCGTGTGCGATCGAACCTCGGATATCTTGACGATAGAGCCGTTTATCGAAGCTGATGGACTCGGCGAAAGCTTCCAGTCGTTTGTCCGTTCCAGCTTGGAAGACTCCGCTTCGGGAAGGGCTGTCCACGGTTTGCCTATTCAGATCGAGGTTTTGGGTAGATAATGCGGCGGCAGTATCGCCCCACCGTCGATCGATTTCGACCCGGTAGCGTCTACCCCCAGTTCGATTTGAGATTCGCCATGATTTGCGAACCCGTTTTGTCGGGCCGAAAAACCGTCCTCGCGGTGGCATTTGTTTCAGCATTTGTGTTCATACGACCGGCGCAAGCCGTCGACGTCATGGCGGCTGCGATCATCGCCCCGGAGGGAAATGCGTATGGCGTCGCCACGATCGAGATCCCACTGGCGGCGCCTCTTATCGGTAAGCCACCGCGGCCGATTCGAGTCAACGGTGACCCAGGACGCGTGCTCTTTCCGGCTGCGGCCGATGTGGTCGTGCCGCTCGTTCCCGCATCACAGAGACCTGTTCCCCAGCCCGGAAATGGTCGATTGCTGGGCCGGTTGGGCAAACTCATCAAAGAGATCACCGACGGCGAGGATGTTCCAAAATCTCAGATCGTTGCGCGAAGGGTAATGTTTCTGTTCAAAGGGAACGCGCCTTTTCGTGTGGAGCTTTCTGACAGCGTTGGCGTTATCGGGACTTATGAATTGAAACCGATCGAAGACTCCGTTTCGTTCCGCGACTCCTCATCACGTTGGTGGAACGCCTTCACCGAACAAGCCAAACGTCAAATTGACGATGCGGATTATCCCACGTCGGTCGAATCGTATTTGGTCGCGATGCTGAGCGGGCGTACTGGAAACCGGCTTCCGCAGTGGTATTTGGAATCCGATGAAGAGAAAGACCCACTGCTTGCGACGATTGAAGTACTCGCCGGCGCGCGGGGTATGCTCGACGAGATGTTTCGTCTGACGGCGGCGGGACTGGATGAACAGCGACGTCCGCTCGGAAGTGAGTCGGACACACGGCGACTTGCTCTACCGCAGCCGCCCAATTGGCGAGAAGCATCGCTGCCGGAAATCGACCCCGACGTTGATATCGAACCGATCGCAACGCGAATTCCTCCCGAGTGTTTCTACATTCGCTTCGGTTCGTTTAGCAATTATCTCTGGTTCCGTGATCTTTCGCAGGAGTACGGTGGTGATGTCGGCAGGATGGTGACCTTGCACGGCACGGAAGCAAAAACGACCGAGCGTTTCGAACAGCAACTTTCGCTCAAGATTAACCAATTGACTCGCATGCTCGGATCTTCGGTCATCGAAGATCAAGCGGTCATCGGCCGTGATCTGTTGACCGCGGATGGTGCCAGCATGGGCGTGTTGATGAAATCGACGAATGCGTTTCTCTTGCGAACGTCACTCGGAAACGATCGCGCGACGAGGGCTCGCGAAGATGATTCGGTGTCGCTGAAGACCGTCAAGGTTTCTGGCAAAGACGTCTCATTCCTTTCGACGGCCGACAATCGTGTGCGGTCATTCCTTGCCGAGGACGACGGGTACTTTTTCATTACGAATAGCAAGACGTTGGTCGAACGATTCTTCGAAGTCGGTGCGACCAAACAGTCCCTCGCGACAAGCAAGCCTTTTCGGCTTTCACGGATGCTGGTTCCGACCTCACGCGGTGACACAATCTTCGCCTACTTCTCGCCCGAGATGCTGCAAGGGCTCGTTGCACCGTCTTACATGATCGAACTCCATCGACGTGCCGCGGCGAAAGGAGATTTAACGCTCGTGCATTTGGCACGACTTGCCGCATCACTTGAGGGTGGTCTGTCGGAGGCATCTCACGACGCACCGCAGTCCATTGACTCACTCATTGAAGAGGGTTTTCTACCTGTGTCGTTCGGCGCCCGACCCGATGGAAGCGGTGTCTTCGCACTGGGCGATGATGTCCTTGACACACGTCGCGGGGCTCGGGGGACTTTCCTACCGATCGCCGATATCGAAATTGATTCCGTGACCCCTGCCGAATACGATTGGTACGAGCAGATCGCCAATTCCTACAGCGGAAGATTTCCGCAGATGGACCCGATCATCCTGGCACTCAAACGCGAAGAGATTCCGCGAAGTCCTGACCTTGAGCGGATTAAAGTCCACGCCGAAATCGCACCGTTGACGCCCGAGAAATACGGAAAGTGGGCGAAGCAGTTGGGGCCTCCGACGCGCGTTGCGATGCGTTTCGCTCCAGATGACATTGTCGCCCTTCAGGCACATGTCGCGAGCGAACAACTCGGCCCCGCGACTCATCTTTTCGCCGGCATCAAGGATTCGTATCCACCTGCACCGGAAGACTTTGATGGCCTGATCGGAATCTATCGATCGCTTCGACAACTTCCGGGTTATTTGGGCGCATGGCCGCAGCCAGGGGCGCTGGATCGGCTACCGCTCGGACTCGGCAGGGGACGGCCGATCGGCCCCGGAATGAGCAAATTGATCGGCGGCCTGTACCGATACACCGGCGGCGGCTTCAGTATTCTTTCATTTCAACAGGATGTTTTGACCGCAACGCTTCCCTATCTTGAAGCAGCAGAAGTCGACGAGGCGGCAACGGTTCGCGGCCGCGTGGGAAGCCTACTGGGCAGCAAGCTGGAAGGATGGGTGAACAATCAGCTCTATCAACGAGCCGCGCAAAGCAGTGTCGCGGGCGCGGAGTTTCTCAATTTGCTCGAAGAACAGCTTCGCGTCCCGCCGGAGGAGTCGTTGAAGATTGCAAAGCAAATCCTTGGTGACGGCCTTCAATGCAGCCTCGGAGGAACGTATCAATACAGCCCGCGAAATCAACGATGGATCAGTACGGCCTGGGTCGGCGGATCTCCCCTCGAAGTTCCTCCGGACAACTACATCGCACCCTTGCTCGCTTGGTTCCGGGGAATGGAGGTAACGATGACGCAATACTCGGATCGAGTCGTCGCGGACCTGGAAGTTGTGATCGCCCGAAATCCTTAGCCGATTATTCTGCAGTGGTCGTCGGCTTATGGCCGAACAAGCCCATCGGGCAGTATGCCGTCTTCGACTTCATCATCCCATTGATCCATCAGCGGCCATGACTCGGCGAGCGTCCCAAAGTCGGCCATGTGCAAATAGCCTTTCAACCGATCGATCGTTTGGTCGAGTAGGGCTCTGTCATTTGCAAAAATGGGGCCATGACTGGGTGCGAGCCATTCGACGTCGCTGTCTCGGATTCGCTGCAGCGACCGTATAAATGCCTTGATGTCGCTGCCGTGATGGGCGTCGATCGCACCGATGCAACCGTCGCGATAGATGTTGTCACCACTGAGCAAGACGTTTCCGGTACGGAACGCCAACTGGCTATTGGTGTGGCCGGGCGTGTGCCAGACTTCCAGTTCGAGTTCACCGATGCGAATGATGTCGCCGTCATTTACTTGGTGTTCGACGTCCACACGCGGCATCGCCAGCTTGAGGTCTTGGGCTTCGATCTCGGCGAGTGTCCACAGCGTGTCACCCTCGGCGAGCGGCTTCACGGCGTGCGGATGCGCGGTAACCGAAGTCTTCAGAATCCCCTTCAGCTTTGCGAGCCCCTGAATGTGGTCAACATCGGCATGAGTTGCGATCAGCGTCTTGCATTTTGACAACGGAAAATCCAGTTGTCGAATCAGTTCGACGAAATCATCGACGGTTTCTTCGTAGCCGATATCAACTAAGGCCCACTCGTCCTGATCGTAGACGAGGTAAACATTGCAACCGAGCACTTCCCGCGCCTGGAAGTTCAACTCGATGATGCCGGGAAAAATGGGTCGTCTTTCAATCATATCTTCGTTATCGACGAGCGGACGAGTAATCGCGGAACCGCATTCTACGGATCAACGCAAGAGATCCGCCAGCCCGTGGCGGTAATCTGGATACAGCAATTCCGGCAGCAAAAACCGTTTCATCTTGCGATTACTAACTCGCTTATTGCTGTCACTTCTCATCCGCTCGGGAGCGTCATCGGTTGGTGGCAGAAATTTTGGCGGCTGCGAGTTCGTTCGTACGGCGATCTCTTCATAAAACCGACGACGCGGTATCGGTCGATCATCGGCGACGGCAAACAGTCTGGCCTGGGCGCTTGGAGGGAGGCAATCCTCATTTTTTCGAAGGAACTGCCAGGCCCCGATCGTGGCTCGGACCGCATCGTCCACATGAATCAGGTTCAAGTACCCATCGGCTGAGGAACGGATCGCGCGACCGCCGATCACATCTGCGGCCCGCGGGATGCGGTTCGGGCCGTAGATTCCCGCCAGTCGCAAAATCACCCATGGGTCATTTGGTCGCAAAGCGTGCAGGCGTTCTTCAGCGGCCAAATGGACGCGACCGCCCAATCGAGAAGGTCGCGTCGGCGAGCGTTCGTCGACCCAGCGGCCGTCGCCTTGATGGTAGACACCCGTCGTGCTGATGTAGCAAATCCGCACCGAGTGTTGCAGTTTTCGAAGCAGTCGAATTAGGCCGCCGAGCTGAGACGTGTAGCGATCGACGCTGCTTTTTCGGTCATAGCTGACTGCGATTAAGACGTGTTCGATGCGGTCCACGGGAAGGGCTGCAAAGGTTCCCGAGTCGGTCCAATCGAATTTCAAAGGAACTAAACCAGCCTCCGCGAGTTCAAAAAAACGCCTGCGAGACCGCGTCGTTGCGTAGGTTGGCGTTTTTGAGGCTTTGGCGATTCGCTTTGCGACCCGAAGTCCGAGATAACCAGCCCCTACAATCAGTGCGTTTTCGGGCGTGTATTCTGCCGCGTGGTGGATGGCATTCATCGATAACGATTTTTTCCTTGAGGTTGATCACGTGAGGCTACAATGTGTGGGCATTGTTCCAACCGGAGGAAGGGTATTTTGAGGCTCAATCAAGGTCATCGCGAATTCGAGCACCGCAGGGTGTTCGTCGGACGCAATGAGGCTAGGGTCGCCGTTGTCGTCTTCGCCATCCTGACCGCAACGGCTTCATTGCCGGCACTCGCTCAGAACGAGTCCGTTAACGGGAGTTCTTTTGTCTCCACATCCGAAAAGGGAAACGGTGAGACTCGAGTCGACGTCCCGCCGGAGATTCAGTCGGTCTTCCGCCGCGGCGAAGTTCCTGAGTCTTTGCTCGCCTTCCGCTCTTTAGAAACCCAGCAGAAACGCATCGGCGAACTGGCCGAACCCTGTACGGTCAGCGTCCGCATCGGTGCCGCTCAGGGCTCAGGCGTGATCATCACAGAGACGGGTTATATCGTGACGGCGGCCCACGTCGCGATGCGTCCGCGGCTAAAGGCAGTTGTGACGCTTTCCAATGGACGGCGGGTCACCGCAACAACGCTCGGCATGAATCGAGAAGTCGACGCGGGGTTGATTCGAATCGATCCGGGACAAAACGGAAATCAGCCTTGGCCACACGCGAGTTTGGGTACAAGCGACGATTTGGTTCCAGGGATGTGGTGCATCGCCGTGGGACATCCAGGCGGATACGACGCCTCACGTGGACCGGTTTTGCGCGTCGGACGACTACTGAAAGTCAGGCGGGATGTCTTGGTCAGCGACTGCGCTTTGATCGGTGGTGACAGCGGAGGGCCTCTGTTCAATTTCGCAGGAGAGTTGATCGGTGTTCACAGCCGTATCGGCAATGATGTGACGGATAACTTGCATGTACCCATTAATCATTACGACCATTCCTGGGACCGAATGAAGCTTGGCGAGTCCTGGGGGTTTCTGCCGAAGTTTCGCCCGACACTTGGTGTTTCCGGAAGTCAGTCTTCGGCCGACGCGTCCATCCTTACCGTCAAGCCGGGCTCGCCGGCCCAGCTGGGTGGAATCAAAGTCGGCGACATCGTGATCCAGTTCGGCGAGAAGACCATAAGTGATTTCCAGTCGCTCAAAGATGCCGTCGCTGAGACCATGCCGGGCGAGCGACTTTCCGTGCTCGTTCGACGTGATGGACGCGTCGTCAAACTGGTCATCGAGATCGGACGCGCCGGCGATTCATGATTCTGATTGTTTTTGTTTCTTCTTCTCGAGTGCCCACGCAGATGACTGCTGTAACCAACCAGCTAGATCGATTACGGAAATTTCGTTTGCATCGATTACCTGTTGCCTTCGTTGCCATCTTGTTGGCTGGTCAGTGGATAGAGACTGGCTCTTTGCAGGGACAGGATCTCGAGCGATGGTTGGGGCCCTCTCACCCCAAAGTGGCATCCCGAGATTCTTGGGGCATGATGAAGTTGGTGCAGCCGCTCAGTGAAACCGTTAGCGATTCGGTGGTTCAGGTTCTCTCGGGTGGCCGATTGGTTGCGCTCGGTACGGTGGTTTCCGAAGACGGATTCGTACTGACGAAGAAGAGCGAGTTGACGGGCGATCCGGTCTCCGTACGACTGCCCAGTGGCGAGAAGGTATCCGCGCGTGTTGCCGTGGTTCGGCCTTCCAATGATCTTGCATTGATCAAACTTGAAGATGGCAACGAGAACCCTTGGGGCCTCAAGCCCGCTAAGTTTGTCAATCCGGAACCAGAGACGGGTAGCTTCGTGATCTCTTCGGGACGCGACGGCAAAACGCTCGGAATCGGAGTGCTTGGCGTCAATTCTCGAGAAGTCTCCCATCGTGGACGGCTCGGTGTGAGGTTTTTCGATTCACCGACGGCGCCGGTGACGATCCATCGAGTCGCTCCGCTCAGTGGTGCTGAACAGGCGGGGCTGCAAGGCGGTGACGCGATCTTGATGATCGACGATCAAGAGCTTTACAGTTCCCAGTCCGCGATCCATTTACTCGGAACAAAATACTATCCAGGAGACGTCGTGAGCCTCACCGTCCGGCGAGGCGAAGACACCTTCGAGACAAGGGCTCGCATGAGTGAGCAGGCAATTCTGATGGAATCCGAAAACGATGCGGCGGTCAATGGGCCACGCAACGTGCGTTTGAGCGGCTTTGATGCGGTGATACAGCACGATACCGTCTTGATGCCGAATCAGTGCGGAGGACCTCTACTCGATTCGTCGGGCAAAGTCGTCGGCCTCAACATCGCACGGGCCGGTCGAGTCGTCAGTTACGCACTTCCCTCGTCACTGATCAATGCCGAGATCATCAGCATGCTCTCCGAAGCACGCAACTAGAGACGATTGAAAGCTCGGCTCTGTTGGCGGACCGAAGCGTTGAAAGGACATTGCGAGACATTTCAATCCTTCGAACGGAGTCAGATCGGTATGGGTTCCAGACGACTTGTGATCACGGCTTTCGCGATCACGTTCATGAGTATCTTCTCTTCGGCAAAAGCAAACGCCGGAACTAAGGTTAAGGTGGGGCGACAGGTTGCGTCCGCAGACCGAGTTGCATTTCATGAGATCGATCATGGCGAGTGGACAACGTTGCTTCGTCGGTACGTCGACCAGAATGGAAAGGTGGACTACAAAAGCTGGAAAGCCAGTTCGCCAGACTCTCGTCAACTCGTTCGATATCTCGCCCAGCTCTCTCACGCTGACCTGAAGAAGCAGTCGACTCGCGGAGCGAAGCTTGCTTTTTGGATCAACGCCTACAATGCGGTAACCGTACACGGGATATTGCGTGAGTACCCGACCAGCAGCATCCGCAATCACACCGCGAAGTTTTTCGGCTACAACATTTGGCATGACCTGCTGCTTCAGGTCGGGGGCCAAGAGTTTTCTTTGGAGCAAATCGAACACGAAGTGCTTCGCAAGATGGGCGAACCGCGGATTCACTTTGCGATCGTTTGTGCATCCAAGGGTTGTCCGAGACTGCTGAACACCGCTTACGTTGAAGCCGAGTTGGAGACGCAACTTGACGAAAACACTCGTGACTTTTTCTCACGGCGTCAGAACTTTCGTTTCGATCCCGCCGGCCCAAAGTTTCAGTTCTCGTCCATCTTGAAGTGGTTCGGGTCGGACTTCGGATCTTCCGATGCCGCCTTGCTTCGTCATATCGCAAGCTACCTTCCGTCAAAGTCCGCTCGTGAAGCGGCAACAGCCGGGAGCGGAGGGATTTCATATTTGGAATACGATTGGAGCTTGAACGAACAAGCGAAGTAGAGCCGCGTGACCGTGCCATTCCGTACGGAAGTCTCTATGGTGTCGGATTTGCGGTTGCGTCGAAGCGGCTTCGATAACGTCCGTAGCCCTGTTCTTCCAATTCGCCCAGCGGGACGAAACGCAGCGATGCGGAATTGAGGCAGTATCGTAAGCCCGTCGGTTCCGGACCATCGCTGAAGACATGCCCCAAGTGCGAGTCACCGGCTTTGGAGCGGATTTCCGTTCGAGGCCAAACCAACTTGTAGTCCGCTCGTTCGACGATGCGTCCTGGCTCGATCGGCTGCGAGAAGGAAGGCCAGCCCGTCCCGGATTTGAACTTGTCCTGTGAACTAAACAATGGTTCTCCGGTCACAATATCCACGTAGATCCCGTCTTCCTTGTTATTCCAGTAGTCGTTGCTGAACGACGGTTCCGTTGCATCATTCTGAGTCACGTTGTATTGCAGTTCGGTCAGCTGTTCTTTGAGCTCCCGATCCGACGGCTTCGAGTAAGCCTGTCGAGGCGGTTTCGGGACATAATTTCGCTCCTCTCCCCACCATTTGTCGATGAACTGATCTCGACCGCTTCGGTACCGATAGTACTTATATTTCAACGTGCTCTTCTTGTAGAAGTCTTGGTGGTAGTCCTCTGCAAGATAGAACGTCTCCGCATCTCGAATGGGCGTCACGATGGGCTTGTCAAAGCGATCCGAATCGATCAATCGTTGACGTGACGCTTCGGCGGCGGCTTTCTGCGTTTCGCTGTTCACGAAGATGCCGGAAACATACGAGGGACCTCGGTCCACGAATTGTCCTCCGTCATCGGTCGGGTCGATCTGACGCCAGAAGACTTCCAGAAGGTCGTCGTAGGTGACGCGGTCGGGATCAAACGTGATGCGGACAGCTTCAACGTGTCCGGTATCTGAATGTGAAACCTGTTTGTAGGTTGGATTTTCGACGTGGCCGCCGGTGTATCCAGATTCCGCCCGGAGAACGCCATCCAATTTTTCAAATGGCGATTCCATGCACCAGAAGCACCCGCCGGCGAAGACCGCGGTTTCGGTCTTTTCGGGAAGGGGCATTTGATCGGCGTTTGCGGATCGAGGTCGAGACCAACTGGCGTAGATCCAGGAGACGCCGATAACGGCAGCCAACGTAAGCAGGATTCGTTTGCGACTAGACATTTTCCTATCTCGCGTGTGAGGGTTCAGGTTTAGCTTAGGAATGGTCGATCAATGATTGTCGCCGATGGGCTCCGTCCGATCGATTTTGAAACGTTTCCATCGGGCGGAGCCGATGGGCGACTTTCAAAAACACGCCGGTTCTTGATGGGCCGTTCCTTACCTTCCAGACGCCGGGTTACAGCCAACTCTTACGGGTTGTTGACACCAAGTTCTTCAACTTCACGAATCGTGACGTGGTCTAAGTCGGCAAGATTGAGAGGTCCTTCGACACACTCGACGTTAGCCGACAGTTCGAAACGTACGTCCACTTCCTCCGTCACGAAATGTTCCCCGTTTATGAAAACGGAAAGACTCGAGCCGAGACGCACGATTGAGATTTGTTGGAAGCTTGTCTCGTCTTCGCTGGCGACTCCGACGAATGTCCGGTGTTCGCCATCGTGCGCAACGGCTTCAATTTTCGTGTGGCTTCTTGAGAGGATGAAGGAAAGCGAACTCGTTCCTTCCGATAGACCGCCGGTTTTGGGACCCTCTTGTTGACTGATCGTAATCCTCGCACCACTTGAGTTGTTCAGGTTAATCGAGAAACGTAGTCGTCCGTCCCGCGAGCCGCTCGCGTCGGGTTGCAACGGAATCGCGATCTCGGAACCTTCTTGTCCCATCAGCACACGGCTTCCGTCCGCAGCAGAAGCGACCGTCCACCGACCGGACTGATGAAACTGGGGGACGCTCGCGCCGTTGAACAATGGCCGAGGAAACCCGTCGGTTTGCCACTGAACCGAGCGGGCAGATTCGGCCTCCGTCGATTCGTCGGGGTCGGTGGCTGACGAGGAGGACCGGCTGGCGAGAAGAAGCGTCAGCATCAACAAAGCGATCGCAGCGACGGCGAGCTGCAATGCCCAACCGCGGCTTTCCCTCTTCATCTCCACATCTGAATCGAACGAAAGGCTATCGGCAGTGCCGACTCGGTTCATGTCTAACGTATCGTGACTTGAATGATCCAGCGACGGCTGTGGGTGGATGCAGGGAAGGCGATCGATCTGATCGATGAGCGATTCGTAATCGGCGATTCTGTCTTCCGGGTCGGTCTCCGTCATCGCAAGAAAGAGCGCGATCGTTTCTTGCGACAGTCCATCGTCAAAGTCATCACGCCAGCGATCATCGCCAACTGTCTTGGCCATTACCGTTTTCATCAGCGATTGCCCCGCGCAAGGCGGAAATCCCATCAGCAGATGAAACAAGGTCGCACCCAGCGAATAGATGTCGGCACGGAGATCCACGGTAGGGTCGTGAAGTTGTTCCGGGGCGACATACGCTGGAGTCCCCAACGTCACGCCCGTTGCCGTGATCTGGCTCGCATTCTCGACGCAAGCCAAGCCGAAGTCGGCAACTTTCACGAAAGGAATGCCGGATCGGAGACTTCCGGACGGTTGGTCGCTCAGCAACAAATTCGCAGGTTTGATATCGCGGTGCACGATTCCTTGGTCCGCCGCATGTGCGAGCGCGGAAGCGGTTTGACGAATGATCTGCCAAGCCGTGGATTCGTCAACGCGGGATCGGCGTGAGATGTAGTCGGCAAGCGACTCGCCCTCCACCAATTCCATGGCGATACAGAAACGCCCTCGATGAAATCCGCTATCGAACGCGGTGACGATGCCGGGATGATTGAGTGACGCGATCGCTTGAGCTTCGCGTTGGATGCGAGGTTCACTGGTCTTGGAGGACGTTCGCGATCGTGCATGAATGGTTTTGATTGCGACGTCGCGTCCGAGCGTTTCCTGCCGTGCACGAAAAACCATGCCCCCAGCCCCGCAGCCGATCAGTCCGATCAAGCGATAGCCCGGAAACAAAGCGTCCGGCGTACACAGAAGGTTGATCGCATCGACTTCATGCATCTCAAGATAGGAGAGCGTAAGCGCTGCGTCGGCGGCCGACGTCGTGTGGTCCTCGGCATAGTCGATGACCTCAGAGGCTTGCCGTTTTCCCAGCAGGCCCTGCGCGAGGGCGACATCCACGAAGTCCAACGAGTCGTTAGACATGGGCGGGGCGGAGGTTGAGACGCGCAGACTCATTTGTCTTTCGAATCACGGAGGACGCTCAACATGGATTCAATGGAGGGCCGGTCCGCCGTCATGTCTGTTCCGACATAGGCAAGTCTCACGTTTCCTCGCTTGTCGATGATAAACGTGGACGGGTGAGCAAGGTTCGAAGCAATTTTGAAGTAGCCCACCGCGCTCAAGTCTTCGTCCAACACCAACGGAAAAGGAACGTTCTCGACGTCGGCCTTCTCTTTTCCGGTGGCCGCGGCAATGAACTCGTCGAGATGATCACGTGAGCCGGGGTAGACGACGAGGACTTCGGCATCCAGTGCCGAGAATCGGTCGTAATTCGCGACCAAGCGAGATGTTTGGGTTTTGCAGAACGGACAGAGCATTCCGCCGGCAAACCCTTCAGTGAACACCAAAACAACGTTCTTCTTGCCAAGAAAAGACTCCAACGCGACACGTTCGCCGCGGGTATCAAGAAAGATAAGGCCCTGCAGGTCTGGTGGAACTTCAATGTTGGAGATCACGGCGTCCCGAAAAACGATTTCGGTGCCGTCGGGCACCTTCTTCGGGGAAGCTTCCTCGGCTGTTGTTTCCGGTGAACCCCCATCCGAGTCGGGTGTGCAACCTTCCACAGCCAACACGACCGCGGCCAAGAGGATTACGGTCAGTGCGGAGATGAATGTTTGACGCAAACGGGCAAGTTTGGTGAGACTTTCGGTCGACATCGGTTTCTCCTGGGCTCCGTCAAAGAGAATGAACGAAAGCGGCGGCGATCCGCTTCCGTCTGTCGATTAGACGTGTCCCCCGAAGATTGCTTACGCCGAATTGCGAAAAAACTCATCCCAGGCTGCCAGCTGATCATCCCAGGCTGCCAGCTGAAACGGCCTATGAGACGCCCAACGACACCCTTGTAGCCGGTCTGTCAGGCCTGTAGTCGGCCTCTGCGAGGCCGGTATCGATCTGCAGTTGACTCTAAAGGGCATAGATCGGGCCGCTGCCAAGCGATGCCGAATCGGCGTTTGCGAGGATCACTTGATGCGGCCTAACGAGCAGCGAGCACTTCAGCGCGGGAAATCTGCGGCCTGAACATTTCGATACAGCGCCATCATGCCCGCGACCTCGTCGACACGTTTCTGGTCCGTCGGCGTTAAATCGGTTTCGAATTCGAAGTGGTAAACAAAAGTCCGCGTTGCCTCGGGCGAGGTCAATTTCAGCGTGATTGATTCCGGAACGAGGTTGTCGCTTCCAATCTCATTGGACAGGGCCATCCAGCCGAAGGGCGGTGAACCCATTCGGCGATACAGGTTGACCCGTGCCAGCCAATCCGTGAATTCAGTGAATCGAAGCGGAATGTCGCCCCGCGGCGCCGCTTTCGTCTTCGCCAGATAGTCGCGGTTGTGAAACGCGATTCTGTAGTCGGGTAGGTCCTTTACGACGGGGGCACCGATGCCGAGCTTCTGTTCTGCGTTGTTTTCCTTGGCGAAGGCGCGGACTTTCCCCGTCACATTGACCAAGTCGACGGTTTGGATCGCGTGCTGAACGTTCTTGACCCTTGAAAGTAGTCTGACGGAACGTTCCGTTGGATCGACGACGGTGACATCATGAGGCTCCAACAGTGCGAAATCGTAGCCTTTTGTCTTGTAGAAAAGATAAAGACGGCGATCGTGGACTTTTTGCGACCCGTCGTCGAACTCTTCCATGATTCGAACTGCCACGCGGAAGTCTTGGCCGTGAGTAGTTTCGATAATGGTGAACGTGTTCAGGGCACAGAACAACGCAATCCAACTCGACCGACATAGCTGCGAGTGCATGATGTTTGCGATTCGTTACGATGAAATGAGTCGCGGAATGGAATCTTGATGCGATCTGGACAAAAGTCAGCTGCGGAGCGTAGAAAAGCTCGGATTCGGGCGTCCAGTGCAATGTTGCGGCCCGGCCTGTTTGGGGCCCGTCTGCCTCCACCCATTCTGTCCTCCCACCGCGACGGAGCATTTGTCTCGTGCGACGAACGCTGTTTCTGATACCGCATGAGCTGGGTCCATTGCCCGTGTTCGGGTTCGGCTGGGCGGTCATCCTGGTTGCCTGCGTGTTCGCGCTGCGTCTCCTTTGGGCTGCACGCGTGAGATCTCGCGTCGGCGAAGCGGCACCGTCAGCGGGTAGCGTGGTTGCTTCGGAAGCGATCTTTTGGGGAATGGCCGCCGCACTGGTGACGTTCGCACTGCCACGTGTCGAACTCATGAACGCTTACGGTGAACCGGTGGGTATGGCGATCCGCGGTTATGGCGCGTTCTTGCTCGCGGGCGTCAGCGGCGCGATTGGTCTTTCAGCTGTTCGCGCATCCCGCGATCCGGAATTGAGCTCGGAGCATATTCTGTCCCTTGCACCTTGGGTCTTTGTTGGAGGAATCGCCGGCGCTCGGCTGTTCTATGTGATTCAGTATTGGGATGAGTTCGTCGGTGACTCGATCGTTTCGACTCTCAGAAACGTCCTTGCATTCACCGAGGGAGGCTTAGTCGTTTACGGATCGATTATCGGCGGTCTGATTGCATTCTGCATTTTCTGTTTACGCCATCGGGTTTCCACGCTGCGTCTTGGCGATGCGATTATTCCCGCGCTGTTCCTCGGCATTTGCCTGGGTCGGATCGGCTGCTTAATGAACGGGTGCTGCTATGGAGGGCGCTGCGAAGAAGGCTGGTCGTCGATTCGTTTCCCTCCGATCAATGAGGTTTATCAGCTGCAATTGGAGAGTGGCGAGCTGTTGGGCATGAGAATTGACCCGGCGGACAACCAGATCCTGAACGTTCGGAAGGGGAGCCTCGCCGATCAGAAGGGGATTATTGAGGGCGAGTATTACAAGTCGGGCAGTCTTGATCCGCGCCCGCTGGAAACGGCAGATCAGGGCATTCCAAGGGGCGATGTGCAACTCGGTTGGCTCGCAGACATTTCGGGTCGAGTAGTCTCATTCTCCCCCGATGAGCTTCCCGATCGCGCACTGCCGGTCGTCGCGGCACAGCTGATTAGCAGCGCGATGGCGTTTCTCCTGTGTCTCTCACTGCTCGTGACGTCTCGATACGTCACCCGGCCGGGTGCACTTATGCTGATCGGGTTTGCGTCGTATGCGGTTGTGCGTTTCGTTCTGGAAATCGTTCGTGTCGATGAGTTGGGGCAATTCAACACTTCGCTTTCGATCTCTCAGTGGGTGAGCGTTGTTTCTTTCGTAGGTTCCGTCGCCGGTCTGGTATGGGTTTATCGACGCAAGATTGAGCAATTCATTGATGCGTGATGATCCGGGACTCGTTATCGTGCAGCGGTATCTTGTTGTTTCCTTTCGATCGATGAGATCGTGGTCGAGCGGCCGCCAAGCGTTAACGCTGATCGAATTGATCGTTGCATTGGTCTTGGCTTCCTTGCTGATGGCCGCGCTCCTGCGAATCACGACAGACATCGCCCGCGAGACGCGGCAACTGCAAACCGAACGGACGGACTGGGGCGCTGCGGGACTGCTGGAAGAACGGATGCGGTTGGATTTACTCAACGCGCGAGGAATTCGAACGGGACAGAATTCGATGACATTGTCCGGGTTTGTTCGCCCGCAGCACGTGCCCAGTGTGATTCGATACGAGTGTTTCAGGCGCGGTGATCAATCTTTGCTGTTGAGAAGCGTCGGCGGAGTAAACGAATTATGCTGGATCGGTTGTTCAAGCCTGCTCGTTGAATCGCTCGAGGATGCCGACCCCGAAACCCAGTCGTCAGCGGCGGCGGGACTTCCGCCGGTGCCTTCCGCTTTGCGATTCGTCTTGCTTGATGAGAACGGTCAAGCGATTGTCTCCGCTCGTGTGGACCATCATGAATCATGAAGGCTGCAAGCGTCTAAGACCCGTTCGCCGCGGCTACGTTTTGATTGCCGTTCTTGCCACGATTGTGTTGATGGTCACGGTGCTGGCGAGTCTTTCGCGGCTCAGCCTAAGCCGGGGGCTTGCCGCGGCCGATGCGGAACGGAGACTGCAGCAGCGGATGGGCGCACTCTCCATCGAGATCGCGTTGATCAAAAAAGCCGGTAGCGTCTTTGATGAGGTGGAAGAAGCGTTGCCGCCCGGCACACGATTTCCCAGCACCATGCGTACCGCCGTTTCCTTCGGCGGTGCGACGTATGACGTGCTGTTGGCCGACGAAGATTCAAAGGCGAATCTCAACGCGATCTACCATGCCGTCGGTGGCGAACGATGCCTTGAAACGGTTCGCCGGACCGTTGGTCCCGTCGTCGCAAACTCAGTACGGTTCTTGCCCGCCGTTGCTCCTATGGGATTCGCGGGCCCGGACACGGAAGACGACGAATCACTCGCACCTGCAAGACCACCGGCGTTTCGATCGTGGGGCGAAGTCTTTGATCTTGATCGATTGACGCAAGTGGTCGGTGATGACGCAGCTTTACCGGTCGCGACCGAGCGGCTGACGTGTTGGGGAAGCGGAGCGGTGAATATGAAACGCGCCAAGGACGAAGTGATCGAAGCCGCCGCCGGCTGTGTGCTTTCCTCCGCTGGAGCCAAACGGCTCGTCAGCCGATATAGAGAGAATCCGACGCTCGGATTAACGCTCCTTGTCCAACAGGAAGCGAAAACAGAAGAGGAACGCCGACGACTGCGTACAATGTTGAGTGAGGTCAGCACGCATTTTTCCGTCTGGATCGATGCGTCAACACAAGGCCGACGTAGCCAGCGAATCTATTCGGTGATGCGTCGCTTGGATGATGGGACCGCGGTGAACGAGCGATTCGCGTTTTAGCTGCGGTTCCAATAAAGCTGTTGCTATCAGTCTCAACCGATTAATGAGATGGACACAAAGACCCAAGCACGATTGCTATACCTTGCGGCGACAATGTTTGCATCGGTATCCGTCCTCGGCGTTGTTTGGGCGATCGACCCGTCAACATCCAAGGTACCGCTCGCGGAGCGTTCAGGCGACGACGGTGTGAGGAGCTCGGGTGAATCGGAGACGACTGCCGAGGCTCCGAAGCGAATCGCAGATAAGACTCTTGATCTGTCGCTCCAGAAAACTTTGTACGATCCCCCGCCGCCGCCAAAGCCAAAGACCACGCCACCGAAGCAAGCTCCAAAAGTCACTCGACCCGCGGTGACCCAGCCGAAAACGCAGCCGAAATTGAATTGGACTTTGGCCGGAACGCTGATGGGGCTCGATCAGCCACTCGCGATTCTCACCGATGCAACTGGAAACACCGATGTGAGCGGTCTTGGTGAAGCCGTTCAGTTGTCGCCCGAAGGCGGAGTCGTCAGAGAGATTCTTCCCGATCGAGTCTCCGTCGAATGGAACGGTGCCACCGTCTCTCTCCCACTCAAGCGAAGCTTTCAAAGTAAATCTCCGGGTGGCAATCCAAAACGGAACAATCGGGGACGCAATCGATGACGTCCGCGGACAATCTTGCCGGCGGCTGTGTGCTGGAGCAAACCGGTTTGGGCTGGAGACTTCACGTCGGCAGTCAGGTCGTCGGCGTCGGTCCAGAAGCTTCGCTAGCAGAAGTCGCATCCGAGGTGAACACCTTGCTTCGAAGCGAAAAGGTGTCTCCGCGATGCGTACTCGCGCTCGCCTCTTCGGAGTGTTTCTTCGCAACTCTCGAGACCAACGATCGTGCGGTCGGTAAGGACCGCACTGCGACCCGCTACGAACTGGAACGTCACTTCCCGGTCGACGCGGAATCGATCGTGTTTGATTCATGGTCGCTACCGAGCCAAAGCAGCGCGAGGGATGCCAAAGGTTTTGCTGCGGTTGCTGCTGATCAAGATCGCTTGAAGCCGCTCATCGATTCACTCGAGGACTTGTCAATTGATCTGGTCGCGATCGTTCCCACTGTCTCATTGATTTCATCGGCATTCATGTTGGACGCCGCACCTGGCCCCACCTTCGCACTGTTGATTGCTAGGCAAGACACCTGCGACTACGTCGAAAGATGTAAGGAAGGAATCGTACGCTGGAAGCACTGGAATGAAGCCGCATCGAATTTAGGCAAGCAGATTTCGCTGGTCGAATCCGAACCGGGTGATGCGGATTCCCTGTGGGTCTGCGGGCTGACACAAGAGGAATTCGATTCATCAGAGTTTCACTCACAACGCCACATCGTTCACTACAACGAAAGTCTTGATTCCTGTTTAAGGCTATCTTCGGGCCGCATTTTGGCGGGACGATGGGGGAGCGAACCGAACTTGCGTCGCGACGCTTTTGCCCCTCGTGATCCGTTGGTTGCGGTTTCAAAGCCACTCCGGGTTGCCACCATCGCCGCGGTAATGTGTGGAATCGTTTTGATCGCGGCATCTTGGTTTCGCACGGCGAAAATCCAGGAGCGTTCCGAGGCCATTCGAGCCGACCAACGATCGGTATTTGAAGAAGCGTTTCCCGGTCGTCGCGTTCCGGTCTTGTTGATGCGGACAGTTCGCAGAGAGCATCAGCAGACGATGGGTTCTCGCGGGCGTGGTCAAGCGGTCGATCTTCCCGTGCCCGCCACGTCTGTGCTCCAGGATGTGCTCGCCGGATTGGCCGCCGCTCACGAGCAGGCGCGTTTTCGTGTTTTGGATTGTTCGATCGAAGACGGCGACTGTTCCGTCACCGTTCGGACGCGTAAAGCGGAAGAGATTGGCGTGATCGCAAAGTCACTCGAGACCATCGGCTTGCGAGTCGAACCCCCGGCGACCCAACAGATTCCTTCCAGCCGGGAAGAACCGATCGTGACGTTTCAGTCGACGCTCAGCATTCGCTGGAACGGTTCTGCAGGAGCAGGCTTGCAGGCTGAAAACGAAACGGAGCAAGACTCATGACCGCTGTGACGCGACGCATTCTGATCGGCGGTTTCGTCGTTGCGTTGTTGACGTACGCTGGGATGGCGATCGCATCCAGCTTCCGTGCGACGCGTCGATTGCATCAGGAGCAATCCGAGTTCGGCGAGCTGTCTCAGAAACTGGGGGAAATTCGCCGCTGGGCATCCGCGCCTCGGGTCGCAGCTTTGGATGTCGAATCACCGGACCAGATATTGAATCGGATTTCTATGGCACTCGAGGAATCGGGACTGGACGCGAATACGCTATCCAATCAAACGCCCTCTGAGCCGCAGCGATTGGGCCAGAGCGACTTCCAGCTACGCAAGGTCGACATCACTTTGCGGCGAGCCACCATCGCCCAGATCGTTCGGTTTTGCGAGGCGCTTCGCGACGAGTCAACGGGTAGCGTTGTCCGCGATCTGCAGTGCTACGACCCTGAGACCCAGGGCGGGCGTGAAACATGGCTCAGTCAGATGACCTTGACCCAAGTGATCTTTTCGCCGAAAAGCGAGTCGTGAAGATGTCACTTTCGGTTCATTCATGCGCCCGTTCACTTCTCGATCGACGTTCGCCTCGCCAACGCACGGGATCGATGCGCGCTCCCTGCTGGTGCATACGGCAGTTTGGGGCTCGATTTGCCTGCTGATTTCTGTCTCCGTCGGTTGCAGCTCGCTCCGGACACCCAACGAAGCAATTTTGCAACTCGAGAGTCCACGCAACACCGCCAAGGCTGCTCGACTCACCCGCCAAGGCATTCATGCGCTGTCAAAGCGAAAGATCGATGCCGCGGCAAAGCATTTCCGAGAAGCGGTTGACGCGGACTTTGCCTATGGTCCCGCGCACAACAACCTTGGCCTGCTGCACTACGAACAAGGCAACCTCTACCAAGCGGTGCTCGCTTTCGAGCACGCGCATGAGTTTCTGCCCGAAGACCCTGCAGCGGCCTATAACTTGGCACTCGCCCTGGAGTCCGGCGGCAGGGTGGGTGAAGCCCGGCAGTACTATGAGCTTGCCAGTCAAATGGATCCCAGCAATCCGAACTACCTCGGAAATCTGGTTCGCTTGCGGGTTCGACTCGGAGAGCGAGATCTGGACCTCAAGAGTCAGCTCGAAGATCTTGTCTTGATCGAAACGCGACCCCATTGGCGACGTTGGGCAGATATTCAGCTCGCACTTGATTTCAACGACGCGTTGGATCGCGGCCCCGACACGCCGGACTTGGAATCCAGCACCGACGAAGCACGGAAAGTTGATCGATCGATCTTGCGAACCAAGATCATTGATCTGACACCCGTGACAGCAGCCTCGTTTCAAGAACCTCTTCCGGCACCGGAAACCGACAAACGCGGCGAAATCGACGAAGCTGAGTCATCCGACGATCTTCTCCAGCTTCTGCCCGGTGGACCCGATTTCACCGACACGCCATCCGTTGTAACGGATCCAATGGGTGAAGGGTTGCCCGATAGACCGAGCGAGATACAACTACCCGGCGAAGATGCTCCGGAACTGGAAGACTACTTTCGATCGAATTGAACGGTAGTGGAAAAGGCGTCGAGTCCGAATCCAACAGGCTTCGCAGTACCCCGAACTTCACCTTCGCTCCGCTCCCTCGTCAAGCACGACCCGCTGAAGAACAACATCAGTCGATAGGAACCGCGTTGCAAACCACCTACCGGATCATCGATGCGGCCAGCAATCGAGTCGGCGAAGGGTTACGGACGATCGAGGAATGCTGCCGTTTCGCACTCAATGATACCCCACTCACCGACAAACTGAAACAGCTTCGGCATGAGTTCCAGTCGGCGCTCAGTCGACTAGAAAGGGAGAAGTTGCTGCGGGCCAGAGATAGCGAAGGCGACGTCGGTTCCAAACTTGAAGGAAGCAATGAATACCGGCGTGACGGCTATTTGGCGATCGTCGCAGCCGCTTCGGAACGTGTTCGACAATCACTTCGAGTCATCGAGGAGTACGGTAAGACACTTGATGTTGAGTTTGCGCATTTGGTGGAGTCGATTCGTTATCGTTCCTATCAAGTTTTGCGTGACGTTGAGCTGGTCGTTTCTGCTTCGCAGCGACGAGAACGACTCGCAGGAGCCGTGCTTTACGCGCTGATCGATTGCAAATCGAGTGATCAAGAGTGGCAGCGCTGTCTCAGAGATTTGTCACATGCCGGCGTGGACGTTTTTCAACTTCGTGACAAGCGAGCGTCCGATCGGGAACTCTTCGAAAGGGCGGTTACCGGTGCGACAGTGGCGTCCGAATGCGGCGTTTTGTTTATCGTCAATGACCGCCCCGATATCGCGCTCGCAAGCGGCGCCGACGGAGTTCACTTGGGACAAGAGGAGATTCCGATCGCGGCCGCGCGAGAACTCTTGGGCCAAGAACACTTGATCGGAATCTCAACGCACAGCGTTTCCCAAGTGCATGAAGCGATTGACGCGGGCGCCGACTACATCGGTTGCGGACCGACGTTTCCAAGTCGCACTAAGTCCTTCGCGTCCCACACGGGGATCGAGTTTCTCAAACAGGTCCATGAAGCGACTCGTGAGAAACCACGCCCCGCGTTTGCCGTCGGAGGTGTCGACGAATCAAACATTCAGCAAGTACTGACTTCCGGATTCCACCGCGTCGCAGTCACGGCCGCGATCCAGCAAGCAGCCGATCCCCCCGAAGCTGCGAGACGAATCAAGCGTGCATTGGCTGAACATTAGTCGCTCAAACGAATGCAAACGGACAGGTGCATTCGGCCCCTTTGAACGGTTAATAGAGGATCCCACCACTTAGGATCTGCTTGGAAGCCATTTCGGCACCATGCACTTGCCGTCGCTTCCTCGGCTTGTGCTCGTTTCCTGTCCCCTCATCTAAGAACATCGGTAGCTAGTGACGTGATGACCGATGCGGTCAAGCAAAACACGAACTGGAGACCGACGATGCGGCGCAAGTCAAAATTCTCGTACGAGTTTTATCGTGCGATGAAAGATCCACAAATCAACTTCATGGACTTTACATTGTCCAACGCGAAGGAGTATCGCGACGCAGCTTGGACGATCTATAAGAATGTCCACAGACAGGGGCTGCCATTTATGCTGCTCGGAGATACGAAGATTCGTCAACAAAAGGAACTGCTTCAAAACTTCGGCGTCCTGTCGCGTAATGACGAGGTTCAGGAAGCTGAGGAGCAGGAGAAAATCAATGGAGTCGAAAGGTTCCGGCGACAGCGTAACTTACGACTTGCTCGACACGAGTTCCCGATGCCAACCATGACGGGGTCAATCCTGAGCACTCAGAATTGGAGCCCGGTGTTGAATGACTCGATGATGATCGCCGGTGCCGAGTGTTCCAAGATGTTCCACCTCACCCTTGAACCTTTCGAAACAACACAGTTCGAACTCGTGAAACGCCAGTGGATGAAGAAGGTTCAAGAGGAGAAGCAAACCGCGCATCGAAGGGGCATCAAGGCAGAAGATCCGACGAATCCGCCGGACTACAAACCCGATTTGGCAAAGACGATCTACTGGCAACGTCAGATGCGAAGTGACCTTTGGAAAAAGTTCTTTCAGCGACACATCAAGATGCTTTGGGACGTGAAGGGCGGGTTCCCGCGGGTGCTGGCCCGCGAAATTCTTGGCCTCAAGGCATTCGGCTATCGACCCGACTTCCATTTTCATCAGCTCATTTTCGAACGCGAGGATCAAGGTTGCACGGTCGGATTTACCGAGTACCACGACGAGCTTCGTAGTTCCGGATATACCGACACAAACCGCATTCGTGGACGGACAAAGATGCTCAAGGTGCTGGGCAAATATCTCTTCGAAGACGAAGGCGCTTTGCTCCAGAATCATCGGCTCAAACTGGATCAGTGGCAAAGGAACTTGCGAAACTTGCTGGCCACTGTCGGTGGTAATCCTGAGTGAAGTTCAGGAAGTGGGTTGATTGAGAATCGGTTTTGGGAAGCCACGGGTTGGAACCAACTAAACGAAAGCCGTCAGCAAGTTGGTGGCTGGCTCCATGCGCCCATGGGCTCCATGCGCCCATGCGGGCTCCATGCGTCCGGCACCGTGTGTCGGTGCGTCGACCTGAGCCGATGAGCGTTAGCTCCGGTTTTCTCATCAGCGGCGTCTATCTCCGTAATGGGAACCGCGGCTATCGCCGTTGCGGCTCAGGGAGTTGCTTCCGTCGTTGCCGTTGTCTTGGTGTCCGGTCGAGTTAACTCACGGGCTGCTCTGAATAAATTATCAAAATGGACCCTGAGGCTAGATCGCTCAGCGCAATGGCGTGCCGGCTCGCAGTTCCTTGATCTTCCGAGTGGCAATTTGAAGGTTGTGTTTGAGCAGGAGTTCTTTGAGGGCTGGTACGTCGGTTAACGGTCGGAAATTCCGGGAGAATCGATAACGGTCATGATGATTGAGTTTCCGCCGAAGGGTACAGAGTAGCGCCTTGATTTCGCGAAGCCAAACGCCAACGCTTTGATTCGAGCAGCCGGGATTCAGGTACGATACATTGATCTGTGTCTGTCTCGCGGCTTTGGTCGTCGGTTTCGTTCTGCTAAGAAAGGATTCAAATGCTCTCAAACATTATTGCGGCTGTTTCTGTCCTCGCCCTTGCTTCAGCGGCGTACTCGCAAAACATCATCAACGCGACTCATTTCGAACATCACGAAGTGCAGCGTGTCGGCGAACGACTTCAGAGACATAACGTCAGGTTGACTCCAAGCCAGCGAAAAGTGCTGTTGGCAGATCAAGACCGGAATCAGAAAGCGGATAGCAAGGTGTTGGCACTGCTACGGCCTGGCAGCACAGCTGATCTTCAAAGCGTACCCTTCACGAAACTTGTCGAGCTTCTCCGGTCGCCAATAGTTCTTCAGGAATTTAGAAGCCACTGCGATACGCTTGTGCGATTTCGAGCAAACGTGAGGCTAGCAGCGGTAGGTGACATACAAGCGGCAAAGCTGCTTTGCAATCTCTTCGACGATGGAAACATTCGGGCCTTTGACGCTCGCTTGATCAAGACGATCCTTTTGGATATCGGAATTCAACCCGCAACAGCGACACCCGATACGATCATTATGCATCTTCAAGGCTTGCAATCTGGTCCAGTGCGGCTGAGGCAAGGCGAAATGATCAAGGACTTTACGGCAATCGACAGCAAAGGCCGCGAATTCAAATTGAGCGACTTTCGTGGGAAAGACGTATTGATTCACTTTTGGGCTACCAACTGTGGACCATGCATGGCGGAGATGCCCGACTTGCGGAAGAAGATCGGCGCAATCGACACGGAGAAGGTCGAGGTGATCTTTGTGAGTCTTGATTACGACAGAAATGCATTTTTGGAGGTGATAGAGGAGCTGGGCATTCCTTGTCGACATGTTTTTGATGGGCTTTCCATTGGTGGTGTCATCCCGAAGCATTTCCGAATTGATCGTATGCCGATCGATATCGTTATTGATCGAGATGGTGAATTCGTATCTTACTCACGCGATTCGATCGACTACGGCATGGCCAATGATTGAGTGGCGTGTGACGCGTTCTGCAGTAGCGGATGCCGCCCAGGCTTTCGGTTTCAAGGGCGACCGAAACTCTTGGCGAGTTCCGCTACATCAGTCGTTGATTCCGCGAAGAGTTTGGAGGTTTCGGGTTCGTCGTCTCATCCACTACTGACCCGCGGCACTTAAACATTGATCGTTCCTACACGCGTACAGAACGGCACAGTTGCCTACTTCGGAACGTCGATGATGCCGGCGTCATCGATTGCGGACGCAGCGTGCCGCTTGCGAAGAAACTCGGTCGGCCCATCTTGAGCTGGAATGGTGCGAAGTTGGTCGACGGCTTCCTCTGCACGGTTGGTCTCGAACTTCACCAGGGCGGATTCGTAAGCTTCTTCGATCTCGGCGTCTCTCTCGTTCTCGGCAAGCAATTGGTGAATCACGATCGGCGTGTTGAATCCGGCGGGGCGGACCTTTCCGAGACGCCGAAGGTGGAACTTCGGGGCATTGGCAATCGCTCCGGCGGATTCTTGCAGGGCTCGCGCGGCGGTTTCGTCGAGAATGATTTCCGCACCGAAGCGTTTGGTCATCGATTCAAGTCGGCTGGCCAGATTGACGACCGGTCCGAAGGAAGTGACCTTGACTTGATCCGTCGTCCCGATTTGTCCGGCTACGGCGCGACCGAAGGCGATCCCGATTCCACAACGGAACCCCAGTTCGCCGTGACGATACTCGTTTCGAATCGCCAGTGCCGCGGAAACGGCCGACACCACTTCGTGTGTTTGTTCAAGCGGCCAACCCCAGAACCCCATCGCCGCATCGCCATGGAAATCGCCGATCACTCCGTCGTAGCCCAGAATGTGCTTGGTCATAACTCCGAGTGCGTCGCTCACATCGGAAAGCAACTGGAGTAAGTTGGCCGAGTGTCGTTCGCTGTGATCGGAGAAGCCTCGAAGGTCACAGAACATGACGGCAAGGTCTGCTTCACGAGGCTTTAGTACGTTTTCGATTTCGTTACCGGTAATCGCCTGCATCACCAGAGGCGAAAAGAAGTTTCGCATCGCGGCTTCGCGTCTTTGCAGCGTTCTACTTTGCCGCAAACTGGCGACCGTCGTTCCAACCAGTTCGGCGAACTTGACGTCGTCATGGAGTTGTTCGCTGGCGCTTCCTTTACCGCCGCCCGAATCTTGTTCCGGATCGTGCATCTGGCCCGTGATGTAAATCATCCAGCCGCGACAGGCTTGTGTTCGTAGCGGGACACAAAACGCCCAATCGACTTCCTCTCGAGCGGTGAATTGAGCTCCGCCAGTCGCCAAGGAGCCCCAGACGTTGAGAATGCTTTCACGAGTTTCGAGTGCGCGTCGCACCAATCGTCGGCTGACCGGCGAGCTTTGCAGCAAAGCACTACGGTTGTCGTAGTGAAGGACATCGATCTCCGCTTCGGCATCATTGCCGAGTCGGCTCGCGTCCAAGATGCTGACGGCTCCCGCCGCCGGCGTGGACTGCAGAAGCACACTGGTGACACGGACCAACAGCTCTTGGTCGCTTTCGCTGCTCGCGATCAAGTCTGGCAAACGTGTCAGGACATCGATACGCGACTGTACATCATGAAAGTGACGACGACGAAGGGCGACGTGATCGAATACGTTTTCGGTGACATCAGCGTCGCCGGCTTCTTCCACGCCCGCTTGATTCTGATTCCCGGAGGACAATGTGAACGTTGTCTTCCCGATCACGAAGTGGTCGCCGGGGACCAAGACAAAGCGGATGGCATGTCGCCCCTGATGAAAAACTGGGTTTCTCGCGTCGCCGACGACCGTGATCTCGACACGTTGATTCGCTTTCGGGACCAGCTTGACATGCTTTCGAGAGATCATCGTGTCCCAAGGGACATTCCAATCGGCACCCGTGCGTCCAATGGAGACTTCGATGCAGGAGGCGGCGTCGGGTACTTCTCGGCGCCAGCGATGATAATTCTGGGGGCCTTGTGCGATCAGGTCGGCCATGACTCCTTGCTCCATTCCCGGCAAATCCGTCCGCAGAGCTCGAGAAGCGACGCGGATCTTTTGTTCGCCGCCGAGTGCGGGCGAAACCCCAAGCGTACCGCGCCAGATTAAGTACCGCGCCTGATGCCCACCACGCCTGATCGAATACCGCGCGATTGTGTGCATCGCGGTGGGACCTCAACGACAATCCGTCCTGCGTGACAGATTTCATGCAAAATTTGAGGTAAAATGATCGAAAACGCACAAAAAAGTTCACCAAGAGATTGATTTAAGGCATTCTTGGGAGGAAACTTTCATTTTTGGTTTATCTGGGTAGTTCAGGAAGCTTTTGATGACGCAAGCCGCGTCCGATTCGGCCCCGAAATCGGAAGATTATTCCGGCGATGGAAGTTTTCGGTCATCTAGTGATGTCCGCCGGGCTCGTTTGCGCCAGATCATTCGCATCTCCGGATTCTCGGCGCTCGGTGAACTCGCCGAATCGCTTTCGGTCAGCGAGTCCACGATCCGCCGCGACTTGGAGCATCTCGAGAACGCAGACGAAGTCCGCCGCACTCATGGCGGTGTGTTTTGGACCGGCGAGAGTTCCACGATTCGTGCGTTCGAGGACCGCACGGATTCTTCTTGGGTGAACAAGGCCGCGATCGGCGCCGAGGCTGCGAAGCTGGTTGATGACAACGACACGATTCTTCTCGACGGTGGAAGCACCACCTACGAGCTCGCTCGGTGCCTGGTCGGTAGGCGGCTTCAGGTCGTCACCAATAGCCTTCCGGTCGCACATTTGCTTTCCAGTTCCGACTCGATCGACTTGGTCATGATCGGCGGGTGTGTTCGCGGACGCACGGCGGTGGCGATCGGGCCACTTGCTGACGACATGATTCGCAAGATCAACGTGCGAACGGCGTTTCTGTCCGTTGCCGGCGTGAATGAACGTGGCTTCTTCAACGACAACATGATGTTGGTCGAGGGCGAGAAAACCATGATGGAGTCGGCCGACCGCTGCATTGTCGTTGCGGATCACAGCAAGTTCGGAAAGGTCAGCCTGTCACGTTTGTGCGGTCTGGACCAAGTGGACGGCGTGATCACCGACGTGGGTTTGCCTTCGGACTGGAAAGTCAAGGTCGAGAACGCTGGCGTCAATCTAGTGTTGGCCGACCCAACCGCTCCCGCACGTTAAACCCATCCAAGCGACCGATTTCCTTTTCACACCGACGGACACCGGAATGACAACAACCCAGCTCGATCGATCCCGCATCGAGGCGATGGTCCGCGAAGCTCTGCGTGGCGGAAGTCAGCAACGAGCAACTCCCAGCGTGGCGGATCGCAACCCTCCCGGATGGGTCGACGGCAAGCCGAACTTGAGAGTCAGTATTTCCGCCAGGCACGTGCATCTGACGGATGAGCATGTTGAAACACTCTTCGGATCCGGGGCCAAGCTTGAACCGGAGAAGGATCTTTATCAGGACGGCTTTTTTGCGGCTGCTCAAACGGTGATGGTGGTCGGTCCACGTCGGCGCATGCTGCCCAGCGTGCGGGTGTTGGGTCCAACGCGAGGAGCCAGCCAAGTGGAGCTCGCTTTCACGGACTCAATCTCGTTGGGTATCAATGCGCCGGTACGTCACAGCGGAAAACTCGAAGGCACGCCCGGCTGCGTGCTGGTCGGTCCGGTCGGCAGCGTGCAACTGGATCAAGGCGTGATTCGCGCAGCACGGCATGTTCACATGAACTTTGCGGACGCCGAGCACTACGGTGTCAGTAACGGTGACATGATGCAACTCAAGATAACCAGCCACGACTGCACGACCGTTTTCGAAGACGTCCTCGTTCGCGCCGATGAAGCCGCCAAATTGGAAGTCCACATCGATACGGACGAAGGCAACGCCTGCCACCTCGACGGAGCTTCGCAAGTCGAATTGCTCAAGGGAGGTTGTGGCTGCAAAGGCTGACGGGCTTCGATCAGTTCACGTTTCGATTTCTACCAACCAAACAACTCCTAATCACTCTCCCCGTTCTCACTCTCAAAGGCAGAAAGTCAGATGGCAAAAATAAATGAAGCGCTCGGCATGATCGAGACCAAAGGGTTTGTATCCCTGGTCGAAGCCGCCGACGCAATGATGAAAGCCGCAAACGTCACGTTCCTGGGTTGGGACAAAGTCGGTAGCGGAATGGTAAGCGTCTTCGTCAGTGGTGACGTTGCGGCGGTAAAGGCGGCGACGGATGCCGGCGCGGCCGCAGCCGGACGTGTCGGCGAAGTCGTCAGCGTCCAGGTCATCCCTCGTCCACACGATGACTTATCCAAGGTCTTGAAGACGTCCGCCCCGACCAAAAGTGCAAAAAAATAGATCGAAGGGTGCAATGCACGTCCCTTCGATTTCACTGAAAACACCTTTTTAGATTGCAAGACAAACACCATGAATGACGCAATTGGATTGATCGAAACCAAAGGCTTGTTGGCACTCGTCGAAGCCACCGATGCGATGGCGAAGGCGGCAAACGTCGAAATCGTCAAGCGAGTTGATATCGGCGGTGGCTTGGTCACTACTGTTGTCAGCGGAGATGTCGGCAGTGTGCGTGCCGCGGTGGAAGCCGGCGCAAACGCGGCCGCCCAAGTCGGCGAACTGCTCTCCAGCCACGTGATTCCGCGTCCCGCCGAAGGCGTGGTCTCGGCTTTTTTGGGCTAAACGCCGAGACCGATTCGGCCACGGACTGCAAAGCAGGCTCGGTCGCGAATTCTCTCGGTGGAAACTCTACGACTCACCTCTCGCAGAGGAACCCTTCTGTGCTCGTGTTGGTCGCCAATCTTGGCTCGACAAGTTTCAAGTATCGGTTGTTTGAAATGACCGACGATGGAGCATTGGATGACTTATCCGGTGCCGTTTGTTTGGCCAAAGGCGCGGTCGAACGGATCGGCGACGTCGAAAGCCGCTGCGCGGTTGAGATCGGTGACTGGTCCAGCGAAGAAATGATGTCCGTGCCTGATCACGGCGTGGCTGTTCAGGCTTGCCTTGATCAACTGACGGACCCGGAGAACGGTGCGATTCACGACGCTTCCGAAGTCGCCGCGATCGGATTCAAGGCCGTTCATGGCGGGCGGTTGTCTGGCGTCTTTATTGTCGATGACGATGTGCTTGACGCGATGGGCGAGATGAGTGCGGCGGCACCCGCCCACAATCCGCCGTACATCGCGGCGATGAAGTCGCTT
>JBCCOI010000017.1:0-32763 GCA_039025515.1 Planctomycetota bacterium | reverse complement strand
TATCGATGCCATTGCCTTCGATGATCAATTCGTATGGGGGCTGGTCAGGTGCGGGCACCGTCCCCGCGGCATCACCTTGGCAAGCAGCTTTTTGCGTGCCTTGAGATTTAGTGGACGACTGTCCGACTGCGATACCGCAGCATCGTTCGTTTGCGTCGATGCTCCACTTTTCCTTTCTTGCTATGAGCAAATGCATCACACGCCGCCTTTTCCAAAGAACACGCAGATGTTTTCGGCATCACCGACCGGCGTGTTACTTGAGGAGCCATGTTCGGTGATGCTGCCGAGAGTTCCTGCGACGTTCGCTGCGGGGCTCAGGAACTACCGTGGTCGTTGCGGTCGATCACGATCGCCGCGGGGCTCGGGGCGATCGCGCGGCGGGCCATCTTCATGGCGAGGACTTCGCCGATGATGATCCTCCATCTGCTGTTTTTGTTCCTCAGTCAAGATCTTCGCCAACCGCTCGTCGACTTCCGCCTGCAACTTGGCAAGCTGTTCCGCTTGTTCGGCGGTCATGTTCAGCGATTCGGCGACATCGTCTGGCAGCACTTGCCCAGGGCGCGGAGGAGGACCGCCGGGCCGATTTGGTCGGTCCTGTCCGCGAGGTCCGCGTGGATGATCGGGTCTCGCTTGTTGGCCGCGACCTTCTGGTCCATCAACATCGCGGCGTCCGGGTCCGCGTTCAGGTGGACCGCCGGGACCACGTCGACCTACTAATCGTTCGCCACGTTCCTGGTGCGGCGGACCACCCGTGCCGCGACGATCGTCGCGGACTTGGTTGTCGATCATCGTTTGCCATTCCGCCTTCGTGACGCTGCCATCATTGTCGGCGTCGGCTTGCGAGAATAGCTGCATCAGCAATGCGGGCGGTGGCGGTGGTGCATCTTGCCGTTCATCTCGCGGACCGCCGCGGCCGGGCGGCTGGGCTTGCAGAAGGTTGGGGACGAAGATCACGCCAGCAAGCGTTAGCAGGTGAACGAAGCGAAGGGACATTGAATTTTCCTTGCGAGTTGCGGATTCGACGGCAAGACTGCCGGACGATTCAACATGCGTGGTGCGAGGTTCGATTGGGCCAAGAATATTTCGCAAAAGTTGCGGAGAATATTGCGACAAATTCTGGACTGCACCGTTTGCTCGCGACGCATAATCTTGTCGACGTCCTCGTCTGTCCGTTCGCCACTTTTCATGATATCTCTCGAGTCCGGTAGCGTGACCGTCTCTCGATACTTTGTTTGGATCGCACAGAGGTAATCGCTAACCTGCTTCGATGTCATAAGCAGCGATCCCTGGCTCGGTTGCAGGGCGGCTTCGAGGCTTTCGAGTTGTCGCTTGGCATGCAGGTCGTCGGAGTGACTTGATTCCGGCAACCGGCTCAATCGATGGCGGATCGTTGCGAGATCGTCTCGCATCCGATTTCTGTGCTCGCGATTGGTCGCCAGGACTTGCTTTTTCAATCCAGCGCACCAGCGAGTCAATATCGTCGTTGATGCTGTGCAATTTGGTGTCCGTGATCACGACCTGGGTCGCATCACTTTGGGTAAACAGGACTTTTGTCGTGCCTGTCGATAGAAGTACCAACACCACAAGTGAACAAAGGGTACGCGAAAAAAACGCAAAGGCGGGGGGACGTTGAGACGCGGAGGTTGCCAATGCGACAACGAAGTTTTTCCTCCCGTCTTTCCACCTGTTTCGTCTGTGCGTCAACGTTTTTCAAAAACTGCGTGGCCATCTGGCGGCCCTTTGGCAATCAACCCGCAACCAACTTTCCCGTTTCCTAATCCCGCCGCCGGATGACATCATGCGATTGCCACTCTCCTTCCTTCTCTTACTGACGATGGTTCCCTCGCTGGATCAATCGAATGCTTCTGAACCGCAGCTCGCAAACATCGACGCCGCTGCAACCATGCTGGGGTCGATTGGAAGCTGGATTCAAAATGAGCCCGAAGCAGCGATCCATGCATTTAAGCAACACAAAGCCATTGAGTCGTTTGTGCGGAACCAGCGTGCGTCGGGAAGCCTTCGTTCCGGCGGTCGACTCCAGGATCGGATGGCACAGATTGATGCGGGTCTGAAGTCCTGGGATGACGCGGTTGAACGCTTTCACCGGGACGCTCCCAAGCAAATCGCGACGGAGTTGAAACGACAGAGCGATGCGGTCGCTCGATACCAGAAGTCGAGGTACCCGCGACCAAGCAGCTTCGCCTACATTCCGAAAACCGTTTGGAAGACGAAGAACAAGTTGGACGTCTTGACGGCCTCCGGGTTCGACACGAAGGATCTGGTAGCCGAACAGCAACGAGTTCAGCGCGAGGTTTTGTCGCTGGTTGCAACGCTGGACCCAGAACAGCTCGCCAAGAGCAACGGTGCGGTGCGCGATCGTTATCAGCGTGGTGATCGTGAATCGATCGAAGGGTTCGTTAAACAGCAGTGGGCAAAACGCCACGGATCGGGTCACTCGAACGGTGTCATCATGCCGGACCAATCGTGGTCAACCACCTACTCGGCCCACGCCACCACGGCGACGGGAAAAGTCTTGCCGTGTCAAATCGAACGGATGACGGTCTATGTGGCTGTCCCAAAGTCGGACACCGTCACACGATTGCACCCGATGCGATTGCAGCGGGCCACGAACGGCATTTCAGAGATCGCGACAAATGAATTTGCTTTCGATGTCCTTCGAAGGTAGGAACCCAAGCGGCACTCGACCCGTCCCGAACCCATCTTGCACCGGTAGCCCCATGCCTTTTCCTGATCTTGCAGAATCGACACTCTGGACTCGCCTGATGGCGGCAACGATTACATTCATTGTGCTCGCTGGGTCGGCGGCCGCCGTCGTTGTCTTTGCTATGCTGATGGTGTTGTTTTCAGCCGACGGAGGGAGCGGCAGCCAATTCAACAACGCCTTGCTGACACGAGCGACATGGGGTGTGGCGTTGTCGCTGGGTGTGGCGGTTGTCATGCCACCGTTGATGATTCTGTGCAAAGCATCACCCGTCCACAGCCTCGTGCCCGCGGGCGTGGGGTTTGTCGGAGCGGGATCGGTGACCCTGTGGTTTGTCATCGTTAATTTGGGAGGTCAGACAGGTGGATGATGAGTCGATACAGTTGGTGCTTCGCTGGAAAGACGGCGACGAGATCGCCGCGAGCGAAATCTTTGACCGCTATGTCGCTCGGCTCATCGCGTTGGCCGGAAGCCGCATCTCTCCTAAGCTGGCCAGGCGAGTCGAAGCCGAAGACGTCGTGCAATCTGTCTATCGGAGTTTCTTTGCTCGCAGCGGTGACGAGCGATTGCAGGTCCAGCAGAGCGGACAGCTCTGGGGTTTGCTCGCCGCGATCACCGTCAATAAGGTGCGAGCCAAAGCCCGGTTTCACGCTGCCGAAAAGCGGAATGTCGATTCTGAAGCAAGCATACAATCAAGTGTGAGTTGTTTTGGTCTGGTACCGACTGACCTGACTCGCGATCCGACCGCTGATGAAGCCGCTGAGTTGGCCGAACTGTATCGCGACGTTGCCGCATCATTGAGTTCGCTCGGTAGGCAAGTTTTCGGTCTATATCTCGAAAACGAATCGGTGGAGAGTATCGCGAAGCAAGTGCGCCGTTCAGCCCGAACCGTGAGAAGGGAATTGGAGGCGATTCGGAAGACACTTACGGAAGCGTTAGCGAGTGTGCGGCCGTGAACAGAAAAGTTGACGGAGAGACGCGAGAGACGGGGAGACACAGAGGAGATCGACGCGGTATCCTAAACCGATTTCCGTTCAGTCTTTGCGTCTCTGCGACTCCCCACCTCTGCGTTTTCTTTTCTGGGTACAGAACGAGTCGTCCGTGAGCGAAATTGGCGATGAATATGAACGCTGTTTTGTTTCGGGGCAGCGTGATGTTGTTGAATTCGTTGCTGGCCGCGATCTGTCGATGGAAGATCTCGCGGAGTGCTTGTTTACCGACCTCCATCTGAGGCACGTGGCCGGCGAGCCGTTGGAAGCTTGGCGTTACGCCCAGCTGCTTCCAGTTGTTGCGACCAACCATGACTTGCAAGTCGACCTTCATCTTGAAGCGTTTGGTTACCTGGAAGAGGTTGGACCGGTATCTGAGTCCTCTCGTAACGCCTTCCTGGGGTTGATTCCAGCGATCATTCGCGAACAAGTCTCATCGCGGCTTGCGTCCGAGCAACCGATCGATGAATTGCGTGAGTCGGATACGCTGCCCATCGTTGCACGCTACCGGATCGACGAGGAAATTGGTCGTGGAGCGTTTGGCGTCGTCTACAAAGCTTGGGACAAGCAGCTTGAACGTCCCGTGGCGCTGAAGGTTTTGCACAACCAATCATTGCAGTCCAACGACGACCTGTTCGCGGAAGCTCGCTTGGTGGCAAAGCTGGAAGTTGCTGGGATTGTCTCCGTGTACGACTGCGGCATTGAAGCAAGCGGAAGATCGTTTTTTGTCACCGCGTTTCTCGATGGTGTCGATCTACGATCTTGGCTCGAGTCGATCGATCAAGATGCTTGGGATCGCATCTGCGGCTTGTTCATACGGCTGTGTGATTCTTTATCGACGGCGCACTCCGCGGGCATCGTTCATCGGGATATTAAACCAAGCAATATCATTGTTCGCGAGGGTGACTATCCTTGCTTGCTAGACTTTGGTTTGGCGATCGGCGGGCTCAATCATGGACGCAAAGGAGAGCTTGTCGGCACCCCGGCGTATATGAGTCCCGAACAAGCACGCGGCGAAGGTCATTTGGTGGACGCTCGCAGTGATCTGTTCGCAGTCGGCATCCTGTTGATCGAAGCGCTCTCGGGGACACGCCCGTGGCAAGCCAAATCGTCGAGGGAATTGCTCAAAGAAATTTCGACGGGCCAGCCAATAGCCATACGGGAGCTTAACAAAAACGTTCCCGCAGCGCTTGAAAGAATCTGTAACAAAGCGACCGCACCGGCTATGTCGCAGCGGTATCAATCGATCAGCGAGCTTGGCGACGAATTGCGATGGTTCGCCGAGCACGGCAGGAAACTGCATCGAGCGAGCTCGAACGACGCATTCAAGATTCCCTCGCGTGGTCTGCGACCGTTTACGGCAGACGACGCGAATCAGTACTGGCAGCTGGTTCCCGGTCAAAGAAACGCTCGGGGTGTGCCGGATGCTGTTCAGTGGTGGTTGAATCGGATTGAGGAAGCAACGCACGCCGTGCTGACGCTTTACGGTCCCAGTGGAAGCGGAAAGAGTTCCCTCCTGCATGCGGGAGTGCTGCCGTTTGTTGATTCGAATCGAACGCGCTGTATCACTTTGGACGCATCCGAGTGGAAGGATGCTCAATCGATGTGCTTGCATCTAGCAAAGTTGGCATCGCTGCAACAGAGCGAGCCCGACCTCGTAAGTCTTTGCCAAGCACTCCGTGATCAATCGGATCGTCATGTCTCGGTTGTGATCGATCAGTTTGAACAAGTGCTCACATGGTCCGACAAGACTGATCGAGAGCAAGTCCGGCTGGCGATGCGTCAGGCTAACGGCAGACAACTGCAGTTTGTTCTGGTCGTCCGTGACGAGTTTTGGTCGGCCATCAGTTCGTGGATGCAGGACTTGGACGCTCCTCTTCGCGATGGTCGAAACGCGATGGGGCTGAAACGTTTTCAACGTGTTCATGCAAAGAAGGTTCTGCAAGTTTGGGCCGATGCGGCGGGGAAGACGGACGCGAACGATCGCTTTCTCGAACAGGCAATCGATTTGATCGAAAATGGTGGACGAATCGTTCCTGTTCGCCTTGCCCTGCTAGCAACGGTGCTCGGTGAATGCGACTGGACGACGTCCCGGCTTCGTGAGTTGACCGACACCGGATCCCTTAGCGGATACTATCTGGATTCCGTGTTGGGTGATTCAGCGTCTCGGGCGACCCGTCGGTTCAATGAAGCAGCGCGAGCGGTGCTTCGGTGCTTGACTCCACAATCGGGGCTGATACGAGGCCCCGCAAGGTCTTGGAGCGAGTTGCAGGCGGCCTGCATTGCTGACGGCCAAATCCTGACCGAATCGGAATTGGATGATCTGGTTGATTTGCTGGATCGCCAGCTGCACCTCATTACACCAACCGAAAACGCGTCGACGACGATCCACTACCAACTTCCGCACGACTTTTTGGTTCCCGAACTTCGACGTTGGTTAAATGCTTCGGGCGTCCAAACAGCAAAGGGTCGGGCATCCGTCGATCTTCGGTTGGCAACCGAACGTTGGACCGATGATCGACACAACGGGCGTCTGGCCGGGCCGATCGACTGCGTCCGATTTGGTTTGGTGACACGACCCACCAATGAACGACAGCGTGACTTCGTCAAGCGGTCGGCGCGCAAGCATCTGGGTCGCGGAATAGGTTCCGTTGCAGTGGCCGCGTTGTTGCTCGTTGGCTTCCAATATTTACTCCTGCGATCGGGAAGTGAAGCGATCGTGCAGAGGCTGATTACGAGTAGTGTTGATCGGCTGCCCGAGTCCATTGCCGAAACACGGCGTCACTACGCTTGGACGAAGCGTCCCTTGCTGGAAAGGCTGGAGAACGCGGTGCGAAACGACGAAACGGACGTGGTTGATCGAATTTCGCTGGCCTTGTTGAATCAAGATGCAAGCCACGCGCGTCATTTAACTCGACGATCGTTGGGGGTGACGCAGCCCATGCGTTTGTTCATTGCAAGGCAGATGAACACGGATCTAGACGACCGGGACCGCCGCGCGGTTGCGGACGACCTGGCGGCCATGATCACGGATGACGCATCTTCCGCGTCGCGACGACTGGATGCTGCGATCGTGTTAGGTCAACTTGATCCGGACCATTCCGTCTGGGCGATCTCCGGATCCAATCTTTGTCAGATGCTGGTGGAAGCGAATCCGATCGACCTGGGTCGGCTGAAGGATGGGCTCTTTCCCATTCGCGAAAAATTGGTCGAAGGGCTTCGAGCCATCCGAATGCAAGATGAACAAGCGACCAATCGGACCGCGACTTTCTTGTTGGCCGAGTTTGCCGCCGATGACTCGGAGGCTCTGGTGAAATTACTTGAAAATTCATCGCTATCGGAACTGAGCGGGATCGCGCCGGCGGTTGAAAAAGCGGGCAAAGACATCAACGCTGTTCTCCGAGAAAGATTCAAAGAACGACTCGCGGCTTTTGAGGAAGCGACAGCGTCGATTAACTCGACCGATCCGAACTCAATTCCAGCCACTCGATTAACGGCAATTGACGCCCTGCGAGTGAGGCTGTCACGTCAAATCGGTTGTCTCGGCACTGGACTGCTGTGGCGATCGCAAGGCCGGTTGTTGCTTCCGCATCTTGTCATGAGCGATGACCCAACGGTTCGCAGCTACCTGATCGAGTGTTACGCATCAAGTCGAGGTCCCGCCGATCCTGTCGTCGAGCTGCTGTTGGATCCAAACCAAAATGGGTTGGGTGTGAATCCACAGCTTTCATCGGACGTTGCGTCGGCTCTCTTGCAAATGCTTGGTAGTTTGCCGGCATTGAGTCAGGTGCCTGACTCGGTGCGTCAACTGGCAAACACACTCTATCGCACCACCGACCACCTTGAGTTGCACGCATCGGCGGAGTGGTTCCTGAAGAAGCAGGAACGCGGCCACGAAATCGCCGAGGCCGAGTTCAACGAGGCGATCGGTTACCGGACGATCGAAGGTCAACTGATGGTGAGGTTGCCCGGTGATCTGACCGCCACGGTTGGGTCATCATTGCTCGACCAGAATCGTTTGGCGAATGAGGAACGGCATTCGTTGGAGATCCCTGCCGAGATCTATTTCAGTCGGCATGAGCTAACGATAAAGCAATTGAAACGGTTTCGACTTTCTCAGGGGTTTGACGAATCGGTTGCCAATCGAAAAACTCGCGACGACGCAACGGGCCGCGTGAACTTCTTTGATGCGGCGGCCTATTGCAATTGGTTAAGCCAACAGGAGGGAACCCCGGCGGATCAATGGTGCTACCTGCCCAACGAGGACGGAGAGTACGCACCGGGTATGCAAGTCGCCGATGATCATTTGCGACGCTCCGGTTATCAAATTCCAACACCCGACTTGTGGGAATATGCTTGTCGAGGAGGTAGTCAGACTCCGCGACCCTACGGTTACGGCACGGAGCTGAGCAGTTCGTTCGTTCGATGGATGGGAACACGGCAGGGCACTCACAAACACGGTGATCATCGCAAACCAAATGGATTCGGTTTGTTCGACGTGCTGGGCGATAGTGCAGAGTGGAGCGTTGGTTTGGTCGACCGGCGTCCAATGAATTTCCGGGGGCCTGAAGGATTCGGACCTGGAACCCCCAATCCCCGGCGGCCACCGCCAAGAGATTCCGGTGGTGAAACCAGGACTGGCCCGATGAACGAGAGACGTCCCGGATTGGCGTTCGGTGGCGGTCCATCATTGATGGATGCAGCTGGGAAGATCATCCGACGGAACAACCAATTCGTCGTTCTCGGCGGAGCCTTTGATTCGCCCGCCCACAAAACGCGATCCTCGGATCGCTCCATCATCAGCCCGCCATACACGAACAAACCGGTGACGCTGAGATTGATGCGGATAGTGAGTCGCTAAAAACGCAGAGGCGGGGAGACGCAGGGACGCAGAGAAGGCATCTCTGCGACTTTCCGTCTCTTGCGTCTCTGCGTCAACCTTCCACAAAGGGCTTCCAATGAAAGAAAACGACATCAGCAAATTGGTTCTTCACTCTGCGATCGAAGTGCACCGCACGCTTGGCGGACCTGGATTGCTTGAATCTGTCTATGAAGAGGCACTTGCATGGGAATTGAAGGCTGCCGGTCTTTCCGTTTCGCGACAGCGGGAAGTGCCGATTCATTACAAGGGACATCGCTTGGCGACACCACTTCGCTTGGATCTTCTAATCAATGATCTTGTCATCGTGGAATGCAAAGCGACAGCACGGTACAGCGAGATCTTTGAGGCTCAAACGCTGACCTACCTTCGTCTGATGGATTTGAAGCTTGGGCTGGTCGTAAATTTTGGGGAAAGGATGGTTAAAAACGGATTTCACCGAGTGGTGAACGGTCTCTGACGAAGGGAAGCGCAGAGGCGGGGAGACGCAGGGACGCAGAGAAGGCATCTCTGCGACTTTCCGTCTCTCGCGACTCTGCGTCAACTTCTTTTGAAAATGCTTGACCATTCGCGTCAATCATCGCAATCAACCAGCAGACCGAATCAACCCTTGTCTGCTGGGACCCTGCGATGCGACGACGCGACCGACGAGCCAAACGAATCCGATCTCTTGAAGCCCTTGAAAAACGCAATCTGCTGTTCGCTCCGATCGATCAGGCGACCATGCTCGGCGGAATCGAAACGCTGGCTGAAACACTCGATCAGGTAGAAACTCACGCCGAATACGCCGAGTCAATTCCCGGGCTCGAAGCCCCCGTCGGACAACTCGCTGATTTCTCTGAAGCCATTCGCGGTGGTTTGATCGAGCCGCTCTCGGGCCTCCTGAATTCAACAAGCGATATTGAGCTGAGCGATGTGACTTCGCTTCTTGATGGGTATTCGCAGTCATTTGATGGTAGCGTGATTGAAGTCCTGGCTGGATCCGTCAATGCAGCTCAATTCAATGGGCCAAACGGCGCGTCGATCGAGGTCACTGCCACGATTCAGCAAACGCGAACGCTCGAAGAGCAGTTCGATGGTCTTGAAGATTTCGGCTGGATCGGATGGGCAGAACTTCCAACCGTGGAAGCCACCGCCGAGTCCAAGCTAACAATCACCGTTGGCGTGGACCTGGTCAGCGAACAATTCTTTGCACGGCTTGGTGAACTATCCTCGAATTTGTCAGTCGATACCGTTGACCTCGATGCAGCGCTGAACGTTGGTCCGGTTGCAGCGACTGTCACCGATGGCGCGATCAATGTTCAGGCGGAACTCGTTGCCGACTTCGGTAATACGATCCTTACCGCGAACGATCTGCAAGGGACCTCGCTTGATACGTTGATCTCGGTTGAGGCATCTGGTTCACTCAATGCGGAGCTGCCAACGAGTTTTGAGATCGGCGACTACTCGGCAAGTGAAACGATCGCTTGGCAAGACCCACTCGCCTTTGACCGGATAATGGAAGCTCCCACGTTCTCCGAGACGGGCGATCTGATCGCCGCCGTGCGAATTGACCAAGACGATCTATTGGGTTTCTTCTCCCAAATCGGAACTAAGCTTGACGAGCTACTTGCCGGCAACTTGCCGAACTTTAGCAATGACTTCGTGCCCTGGGTCGATGGGCTTCAGTTGCCTGATTTATCCGGCGTGTCCGACAAAATTCAAGACTTCATCAACGATGAACTGATCGATGATGAAACCCGACCCAGCTTTCAAACGTTCGACGACTTGCGTCAGCGGATTCAAGATTGGACGGGACGTGACACGCTACTGAGCTATCTACCGGATACATCGGAGTTGACGTACGCCTTTGAAATTCCAGCTGACGTCGACACCCACTTGATTTCGATGCGCGTCGACGAGGACTTTGACGCAATCGGCGGAATCGACGTCACGGGAACGGTCGATGCGACGGGCGAGTTCGTTCTGTCGGGCGTTTTCGGCGTTGATTTGACGGAGCTTGCCGAAGACACGACACCGGGCGACCTCAGCGACGACGACAGTTGGGCAGATCACTTCTTTGTCGATGATCTTGAACTCGCCGCATCCATCGACGTGGCTTCGGATTCCGCGTCCGCTTCGGCCAACTTTGGATTCGTCGGCATCGCGATCGGCGACGTCGGCGTGTCTGCCCGCGCCGCAGCCTCGATCCGATTTGCGGACGATCAAACGACCGACGGCCGCATCTCGTTCAAGCGTCTGAGCGAAGCGGTCGTTTCGGATCCGAATTCGCTGGTGGAACGCTCTTCGCTTGCCGGCGACGCAGAAGTCTCGCTCCGTGAAATGTCCGCCGCCGGGATTCCCGGACTGGAAATGGCCGGGGGCGAGATCACGATCACTTTCGCTGACCTGTCCGACGCGGACAGTTTCTCGGTGGACGTCAACGAGCCCCTTCGCAATATCAATGCGCTCTCTTCCGTGACGTTGGATCAATGGGTCGATCTGGCAGGTGATGTCATCGACCTGATGGACGATCTAACGTCGGCAAGCCGGTGGGATCGCGAACTTCCTGGCATCGGGCAAAGCGTCAATGATTTGATCGGCCATGCTTCAAAACTGCAGCAGGCCGTCGACGCGTTGCTGGAGATCGATGAAGCGACGATTCAGGACCTTGGCGAACGTTTTGAGTGGCTCTTGGAAGACGCCTTGCGTCTGAATCCAGACTCGTTGGATGTCAGCCTCCATTGGCAAGACGATGCGTTGCGAATGCTGGTCCAGTACAACGGCGAAGTGTCGGAATCCGTTCCGCTTTCGTTGGACATGGGCGAATTGATCGCGGCCTCGTCGGATGACTCCAGTGCATTCGATCTGTTGGGCGATTTGGTGGACGTGGGAGGTTCGACGCAAATCAGTGTCGCCGGCGTCTTTGATTCAACGCTTAGCTTTGGAATCGATGTTGCAGACATACTTGATGGCTCTTCCGCCACTCCGGAGTTCTTCGTCGATGACACCAGTGGCGTCAATGCCGAACTCGATATCGCAGCATCCGAGATCGATGCATCAATCGCACTTGGGCCGCTTGGATTGTTTGTCGTCGATGGAACGTTGATGATTGATGCGGACGGCGAAGCGAACACAACCGAACCAACGCGGTTTTCGGCTCATTTGACTGACGTCGCGAACGGTCGCTACTCAATTGACCATGTCCAGTCACTCGACATAGATGATGTCGAAACCGTTTTCGAAGCCGGAGCCTCAATTGTTTTGCCGTTGTACTTCCCAACCGTCGATGATCCGGTCGGTGGAAGCACTGTTGACAACGCAAACGCCATCGTTGTCGGCATCAGCAATGTCGCGGGAATCTTCAATCAGGAAGATCCCGGGGTCACATTGCGGGCACCCGAGGTCAACTCACTGGTCGGTGACTTTGATCCACTGGATGACGGTTTACGAGTGCTTGCCGAGGGTTTGGATGCCCTGCTGCAACGCATTGAAGATTTGCTGCGTGAGAAGGTGCTTAACCAAAACCTGCCCATGGTCGGCGAGAGGCTGGAATCAGCAGCGGACTTCTTAAAAGATGTTCGCGAAGACGCCTTGCCGATTCTTCGCGACCAGTTGCAGCCTCAACAGCTTGTCGACGAGGTCAAGCTCGTGCTTCACAACGCTCTTGGAAGTGTCATGCGGCTGAGCGACATCAATGACGATGCTGTTATCGACTACCGTGATGTTGATTTGGCGGTCGATTCGTCGACTCAGGAAGCGATACTGAACTTGTCGCTCGGTGACTCCTATGTTGTGGACACGGGAATCGGATTTGATTTGGGTCTGCCGGGCATGAGTCTCGAACTGGAGGGCGATGTCGCGGCAGCCCTCGATTGGGCCATCGACGTTGGCATCGGGATCAATCCGGTGGATGGATTCTACGTGGACATCACGGATGTCAACGAAATCGAATTGGATGTGGAGGTCACCATTCCGGACGCGGCTCTGACGGGGACGCTTGGCTTATTCCAAGTGCAGGTCACCGATCGGGGATCGATGCTGGAGGGACAGTTCGATGTCGATTTGAAAGAGCCTTCGGGTGACGGCAAGCTCACCATGGCGGAACTGATCAGCGGTGAATCATCGCTCGACCAACTTGTGGATGCCTCGTTGACGGGTGGTGCAAACGTCGATCTCGGAATCATTGCTGGAACAACCTTCGTCGCGTTGCCGGAACTACATGGTGACTTTGTGCTTGAGTGGTCCTTTGATGGCTCGAACCTGGCAGGCAGCGTCGATCGGCTGGCAATCGAGAACATTGAACTCGATTTGGGAACGTTCGTTTCCGGTTTCGCAGGCGACATTTTGCGCCGGGTGCAGTCAGTGCTCGAGCCGATTCAACCGATCGTCGACATCCTGACCACGCCGCTTCCGGTCGCCAACGATCTTGAATTCTTAGTCGACACCTTCGCTGATGCCACGGCGCCGTACGATGCCGTGAATCTGTTGGATCTAGCTTCCCTGTTGGGCAACGTCGACGTCGAAATGCTCGATGCGATTGTTCAAATCATCGACATCGCAAATTCGATTCCGACACCGGTCGCTGGCGAATCCGTGATGATTCCGCTCGGCGAAGTGATCATCGTTGACGGTGCCACGGATCCAAACACGGTGTCGACGGACGATGCGGTGATCGATGACACCGACCTTGCCGATGAACTGTCAAATTTCAGCGGCAGCGACCAGCAAGAACAGTTCGCACAAGAATCCGCGAGCTTTATCAACAAAATGACGTCGGTCACCGGTGGCGGATTTCAATTTCCAATTCTCGATCATCCGGCTAGTTTGATCGGTGTGATGCTGGGTCAGGACGCCACGCTGTTTGCGTACCAAACACCAAAGCTGTCTGCTGATTTCGCCATGGGAGTGACCATCCCGATCACAGGCCCGTTGGCGATTGAATTGGTGGGTGGCATTGGCGTCGACGCCCAGTTTGCGTTTGGTTACGACACACTTGGACTGCGAAATTTCATCGAGTCCAAAGACGCCGTCGACTTGGCGGACGGCTTTTTCATCAGCGATCGCGAGAATGCCGATGGATCGGGAGCCGACGTGGCCGAGGTGAACTTGCGAGGCAGCTTGGAGGCGTTTGCTTCATTGACCGCCGGCGTTGCCAGTGCGTCTATCGGCGGTGGCATCTATGCAACGGTTGGAGCCAATTTGAACGACAACGATGCCGATGGCAAAGTTCGACTGGGTGAGTTTGTCGGCAATCTGCCACGGTGTGCCTTTGACTTCGCCGGTTCACTTTCGGCCGGTCTTCGGATGAAGGCCCAGGTTTTTGGTGTTCCGTTTAGCCAAAACATTGCAACTGTCAGATTGCTGGAGTTTTCAACGAGTTGCCACCCGGCACAGGATCTAGCTTTGGGTGAGATCGACGACGATGGGGTCTACACGCTGTTCGTCGGTGACAAAGCCGATCAACGTGAAGTTGGACAGGGAATCATTGACGAGTTCGTCACGTTCTCCCCTGTACTCGATGCCAGTGGAAATGAGGCGATTGAAGTCAGCGGTTTTGGTGTCACGGAAACAATTCGCGGCGTATCGAAGATCGTCGCTCACGCGGGGGACGGCAATGATTCGATGATCGTTGTGGGGTCGATCCACACACCCGTCGAGTTCCATGGCGGACAGGGCGATGACGAACTCGTTGGCGGTGCCGCTTCGGATACCCTTCGCGGCGGCGATGGGGATGACTTGATTCAAGGCGGCGATGGCGACGACGTGATTTTTGGCGGTGTCGGTGTCAATACGATGGAAGGCGGTGAAGGCAACGATGCGATCACCGGTGGCGACAGCGATGACTTCATCGACGGTGGTGACGGCGATGACATCATCGATGCCAAAAGCGGCCACGACACCGTGCTGGGTGGTGCCGGAATGGACCTCGTGGATGCCGGATTTGGCGACGACGTCGTCTTTGGTGGACCGAACGTCGACATCATCAACGGTGGCGCCGGCGATGATTCGCTTGACGGCGGTTTGGGCGATGACTCGCTCGACGGACAACTCGGCGACGACACACTGCACGGACGCGATGGCAACGATTCGCTCGATGGTGGCGAAGGTTCCGACACGCTTCACGGAAACTCCGGTAATGATATCGTCACCGGCGGATATCAGTCGGATCAATTGTTCGGTGGCGAGGGAGACGATCTTCTTATTGGCGGAAATCAGATCCCAATCGACGGACCGGACAATAGCGATGATCACCTTGTTGGCAACAACGGCGATGACATCCTGATCGGTGACGATGGTGCCGTCATCGATTTTGATGGAACGAATTTCATCATTGACGTCATCGGCGGCCACGGAAATGACACGCTGGATGGTGGCGATGGGAATGATTGGGGTCACGGCGTTGGCGGGAATGACCAAATCTCGGGAGGAGTCGGCAACGATCATCTGATCGGCGGCGACGATGCTGATGAAATCTTCGGTGATGAAGGCAGTGATTGGTTGGAAGGCGGCGACGGATCGGATCGCGTCTTTGGTCATGCCGGCGGTGATTTGATCGGTGGTGGCCTTGGTGATGACTATTTGGATGGAGGCGATGACGAAGACCAAATCTTCTCACATGAAACTGGCGGGCATGAGCCTTGGTATATCAGTCACGTTGACACGGAGGACGATGCCGCCGGCGATGTCATCTTTGGCCGCTCGGGTCCCGACGAAATTGTTGGCGGAGCTGGCGACGACTTCATTGACGGTGGATCCGGTCGCGATGCGATCCTTGGTCGCGGCGGCGATGACACAATCGAGGGAGGGCTGGGCAATGACGAAATCGACGCGACCGAAGGCAACGACCTTGTGCTCGGCCAATGGGGCGACGACAAGGTCTACATTTCGAATCCGACGTTCGACCGCATCGACGGACAACACGGCGGCAAGCCGGTCGCCGCGTCTCTTATTTCAAACACCGCGACCAACCAATTGATCATCAGTGATCAAGGCGTCAATCTTTCGATGGTCGGTACCGGACTCGCCCAAAGTCTCAGTGAAATCGATCGCATCGACGCGTTGTACGCCAATGGCTTCGAAACTCATCTCGATACAGCAACGATTCGGCAAATCACCGACGAGCAGAATACGCTGCGTCTGGATCTTGCCGATGATGCAACCGCAACGCTCGACGGTGAATGGACCGAGCAAGCCGGTGAAAACTTCGACGGTTTGAAGTACCGCCGCTTGACCAGCCATGGAGTCACGCTGATCGTCCGGGACCTGCAACCCATGCATCGCAAAGAAAACCCGCACGATGTCAATGGTGATGGCGATTTAACACCAATAGATGCGTTGCTGGTGATTAACGCAATTAGACGTTCGAGAAGAATGTTTCAAAGTTCGTTGCCTGCGGTCACCATTACCAGCAACGGAGAGAACCCGCTTGCCGATGTCAATGGTGACAATCAAATCTCCCCGCTAGACGCTCTGTTAGTAATCAATCAAATCCGACGAAGGACACTTCGCGGTGAACCCGAACTCCCAAATGATTCACGGCCGCTGGATGAGCGGAAGGAGTCAGGTTCATCGATCGAGCCAATCCCAGAACGGCCTGCCACGCTAGTTGATTAGCTTTCGTCACCACTTTAGAACGATCTTCTCGGTCCACGACGCTCGACCCCCTGAACCGTTGTGACAACGACCAAATCAATTGTGCTGGTTGGTTCAATGTCGATACCATCGACTAAGGCTCAAACGTGTTTGTAGGCCCAAGCCTCTTTCTATCGTGCCGAATCGCGATGCTGACCGAATCTCTATTGGTCAGAGACGTCACGAACCTCGACGCCGCGTACTTGGTCCAGCAAGTCCGACGCCTCACGACGCAGCCCCGAAGCTGTTTTGATCGTCACATCCATGACCTGATGCTGATCGGCATCGGTCGTGTAAGCCGGCCAAGTCGGTTGGCCTTCGACGTTCGGGTTGCCGGTCCGCGCAAACTGGACCCAGTAATCCATCAAGGCATCGGACAACTTAGCATCCTCAGGCGACGGTCGCTCGAGCTTGCCAAAAACATAGCCGATCTCGGCCGCGTGCGCCGCACCCATCCAACCCCAGACCGGCTTGGTGAAGTGGTACATCCAAACATCGGTGCCTTGGTCATCCATGGCCCGAGCAAATTGCCTTGCCGGTTGGACGAACCAGCCGTCGGTAATCAATTGCACGGCCGCTTTGCGAAGATCCTGCTTTGTGTCTTTCAAATAGAATTCGGCAATGCGATCCGCATTTTCACCGAATCGCTCAACCAACGCCTTCCGATAGTCGCCCGTGTTCTTAAAGCCCTGCCGACCCGCGAACATGGTTCCTTCGTCGCGATTGGTTCCCACAATCGTGGGCACACCATGTTGATCCCCGTCGGCATAGATTTGTGCGGGGTTCTTGGGGAAGACATAACCATCGACTGCGATTGGCCAACGCTGCTTCAGTTTCTCCAGAACTTCCTCAGCAGGTATCTCCCGTAACTTCGTCAGCGGATCCGATTCGTTCGCACCGAACAGCCGGTTCGTTTGCTCAACGCCATCAAACTCCGCCGCGGGACCGCCCGCCGATGCCTTTTTCAAGTCCCGAAAGATCACCGGATCGAGCCACGGACTTTGCAGGATCGCCCGATGAAACAGGCCTTTCGACAAAGGCGTTGCCGTCAGTAGATAGACACTGGTTCCGCCAGCAGATTCACCAAAGATCGTCACGTTGGTCGGATCGCCACCAAACGCGGCGATGTTGTCACGGACCCACTCCAACGCCGCGATCTGGTCAAGGATGGCGTAGTTCCCCGAAACACCCTGTGCCGACTCCGATGACAACGCTGGGTGTGTCATCAAGCCCAAAGCACCGAGCCGATAATTGATTGACACAAGCACGATGCCACGGCGAGCCAACACATCGCCGCCACCGCTGCCTTGGTTTCCCGAACCTTGAGTGAACCCGCCGCCGTGAATCCAAACCATCACCGGCCGCTTCTTGTCATCTGATCCTTTCGACCGCCAAACATTCAGATACAAACAGTCTTCGCTCTGGCCTCCTTGCTCCCAACCTTTACGCTGAATCGACTTTCCGCCGTACTGATCGCAAACACGAGTCGCAGTCCACGCTTGTACGTCCTGCGGTGGCCGCCAACGCAATTCGCCCACTGGCGGTGCCGCATAAGGAATGCCCTTGAACACCTCGACAGATGCATCTCGCGATGCAACTCCTTGGATCGGACCCGATTTGGTTTGAACGATCGGTAGTCGACGAGGCGACGTGTCCGGCGCGTCTGGATTCGCCTGAGCCTTTGGACTCGTCACCTTGTCCGCTACATCGGTGATCTCGTCCGCTACATCGGTGATGCAGTAGACCTTCGTCAACGTTCGGATCAGCAACTTCCCGCCGACCACGCTGGGCGTTGCGATGCACAACTCATCGAGTGGGTTGGTTTGAAGGATCTTGAACTCCGGCCCGGCTTTAATGACGTATGTCAGTCCCTGTTCGCTCAGCGCGAAGATCTTGCCGTCGTAAGCCCACGGCGAAGCGGTGAATGATCCCTTCGGTGCGAAACGTCGTTTTCCGTAGACTTCATCACCCGTCAAGGCATGGTGGCATGTCATGAACCCCTGGTCATAGACGGTGTACAGATAATCGCCGTAGACGATTTGCGTCGTGTTGTACGGCGAACACTTCGGTTGATACCACTCGATAAACTCACTGCTCTTGAAGTCACCATCCGGCGCGATGTCACCGCTCGCGCCGGGCCGGATTGCAAACGTTGGCCGGTGAGCATCACCGACGTAGCCTGACGCGACGTAGCACAAGCCATGTGCCGCGAATGGCGATGGGATCACCAAGACTGACATGTCACCATCGAAACGCCACAATTCTTGGCCTTCAAGTGAGTAGCTGCGATTGACCCGCTGGCCGGGCACCACGATTTCGGTGCGAAGTCGGTTTTCCCAAACGAATGGCGTCGCCCAAGACATCGTCTCGTCACGTTTGGTCCTCCAGTTCTCCTCACCGGTTGCGCAATCGAACGCCGCGATCCAAGACGCTTCCTTGTTGTCGTAGACGACAAAAACTTGATCATCATGAACCACCGGCGAAGCGGCCGCGCCGTAGTCCATGTTGGTTTTCTTCGGCTCGATCATCTGCTTCCAAAGCAGATCTCCGTCGAGCGAATAGCAGAACAGCCCAAGATCACCAAACAGCACAAAGAGCCGCTCGCCATCAGTCGCGGGTGTTTCCGCCGCGTACGAACTCTTTGGATGCCGGGGAACCACGGGTCGACCCGTGTGAGCTTCCTGGTCCCAGACTTTCTTACCCGACTGCAAATCAAAGCAGTACACCATCCAGTGGTGGATCCCCTTGGCTGGGTCGCGAACTCCCTCGCCAAGGTAAAGGCCGGCACTCGGCCCAATGTTCTTCTCATCCGCGACCACCGCCGAAACAAACACGCGGTTCCCAACGACGATGGGGCTTCCCCAACCCTGTCCCGGCACATCGGCGACCCAGTGCACGTTCTTCGTTTTGCTCCAGGTCGTCGGCAGCGTGGGGTGATCCTCCGCGACGCCCGTCGCATCATCGCCACGGAATCGGGTGAAATCATCCGCTTTGCTAGCAGCGGACGTGCAGCACGCGATCGCGCAAATGACAATGGGCAGCAAGCGTGTCGAATAGTTCATTAAGATCCCGAAAGAAGAAGCTGACTGTCTGTGGAGCAATCCAGCGCGGCTGGCGTCAAAATATCCATCTCTTCAGTGACGAAATTCGCGGGCGTCGTTACCGGACGGTTCTGCGATCCTCGAAATGCCCTTACCCGTTCAATTCTCGCACATCCGATAACGAACATGGGACTCGAGACCCCCGCGTCCGCTGACAATCAAGAATACAGCGTTTTTCGACGTCAAATGCGTTTCAAATCCGGACCGACTCAAGACAGGTGTCTTGTCGCTGAATCAATCGTCGACATCGGCCGGGTTGGCGACGAATGAAAGGAACGACTCGCTGTTCTCAATGCTTGCCATAATATATTCCAATGCCATTTCGTCATTGCCAGAGACTCTGTCGCGAAACAGGCCACTCGCACGGTCGTAGACCATGTCGAGTCGCTTACTTCGCAGCAGTCCATTCACCGACAGCGAGCAGTTCCCCAATTGTGCTTGCTCAACGAGAAGTGCCAGGTCGGAATGCATGGACTCCTCCTTCTGATTCATAGCGTGTACGGTTCGCGTGAGTCCGACGATTGGGGGCGTCTGCGTGGGAAAAGAGAACAAGTAGCTCTCCAGCGCCGCCTTGTCCGGTTCTGTGATTCCTTGGAAGCGATGCGAATCCGCCAAAAACTCGCGCAGTGATGCTCTGGAACCATCCGCTCCGAAACCAAAACCAACCACTCGATTTTGGTTGCCAGCAAACGGAATCCGCTCATTCAGGCCTCGCAACTGCGAGACTTTTGTTGGCTGCCCGATCAAACCGGTAAACCCGGTTGTCCCCGCACCGCTCGGTCGCACGTGGCAATCGACGCAGCGAAACGTATTTCGCCCCTCGCGCCCGATATCCAAACGCGACATGAAAATTTGCTCTCCATCGCGAGCGCTGGTACCGGTCGGCTGATCTGAAAGGGTGTTATCTCGATTCCGATGTGGGTTGGGTCCAAATTGAATACTCTTGAGATAGTCGACGAAGATTGCCAAGTCATCTTCAGCGAGCTGTTCGCCTCCCAACAAATGCGCGAAGGTTCCGTTGAAGGCCTCAAGTCCTGGTCGATCGGCCCGCCAATGAAGCAGCTTCTCGCCCGCCAAACCCCGCAGCGTCTGCGTAACCAGCGGTCCCTTCATAGGATGCAGATTAATGGCCGTTCCGTTGCTGAACATTGTGCCGCCAGGATCACCAAGGTCCCACGCCAAACCATCCCGATCACCATCGACGTGGCATGACGCACACGAGGCCGTACCGTTCCCGGACATTTTGGCGTCGAACAAATACCCACGACCTGCTCGAATGAAATCCGGTGTCGGATCGTTAAGCATCAACTCGTCGACCACGTTTTCCGAATCGACGTCGACTACCGAAACGCTATTGGTTAGTCGGTTCAGCACGTACAGTATTGCCCCGTTTCGATGGATGGCCAGCGATCGTGGACCACGTTTGGATTGCGGGTCCGTATTGGCCGCCGGCGCATCGTCCAGCTCGATACTTTTGAGAACATTACCTGCCTCGTCCAAAACTCCAATGCGGTCGGTGCCGAACGAGGTGACAAAGGCCCTATCGCCAGAGGGATCGAAGACGACGTCGGTTGGTTGCGCAATGGCTGTCTCGAGCGCGGCGTTGTTGGGAAGCAGTGCGTAGTCGATGTGCGGGTTTAAGTCCGTGATCAAAACTTCGGAATCTGCTTTGGCGGCGACATCGAGTCGACTGATGCGATTGTCGACCACATGCCCTCTCAATTGAGGCTCGAACCGAACGAGGTTCCTGGCTTCCGTGTTTGCCACCCACAGTGCCCGCGATCTCGGATGCTGAGCGAAATTGAAGAGCGTGGTGCCGACGCCAGAAAAGCTGCGGCGGATCTTCAGCGTCTCCACATCGATCTCGAAAACATCCTGATCTTGAAGTTCAAAGCCGATTTGACTCTTCCAGCCGGGGTCATTGGCCGACACGATGATCCCTTGTCGCGGCGCATCGGGAAGCTCTGGGTTCGTGGGTGTTGGTGGCGCTGGTGCGACGTTGTGGGGAATGACCGTGGTGCCGTTGCCCGACAGATAGCTGGCAACCCAAACGGTCGTCCCATCGGAGCTGGCGAGCAGGGTGCGTGGAGAATGCGATGGAATCGAGATCCGCCGCCTCAACTCCCGAGAAACCACATCGATGACGTAAACGCTTCGCTCGGTCATCGACGAGACGAATGCCAATCGCCCGCCATCAGCAAAAACGATGTCACCCGGCCGGTCTCCAACCTGAAGCGTCTCGATTACAACCTCACGGCGCAGGTCGATCACGCTGACGGAATCGGAAAGATGATTGACCACCCAAACTTCGCCGTCCGATGGCTCGGCAACCGACACCGGTTCAAGCCCGACTGGAATCTCCGACAAAATTTGAGTGGCCGTTGGCTCGTCTATTGACAGAACGACCAGGGAATTCGCCGGAGTGTTGACGGCAAACAGTCGGTTCCCCTCGCTGGATATCGTGAGCCCATGCGACTGGGGACTTTCAAAGTTCACGAACGCCTGTTCCTGTGACACGCAATCGCCGCCACCGGCAAGCACAAACGTTGCAAGAAGCAAGTTACTGATCACATGTCTCACGGCAAACATTCCTGGCATTGCGTGGCATTGCGTGGCATTGCGTGGCATTGGATTCATTTCCACGACCGAACGCTCGGCACCTCTTGATCGCGGATTGCTTACTCGCCTGAAGTTTCGAAGTCCCATTGCAAATAGGGCATACCTTTCGGCGACGATGTCCATACCGACTGCCCCCCGGCGGTGTACGACACCACCGCCTCGACTCGGGGTGCTCGATACAGCCCGACGGGCTTCTCCGCAACGCGCCAGCCACCCGCTTCCGGCATAGAATCCAGAAAGTATTCGAACCCGAATGGAAGGTCGCCCTCCCATGGACGCCCGTCTTCGGCCTTGCCTCCAGAAAAGACAAATTCCACATAGATGGCGTCCTTGCCGTTGTACTCGAAGGGCTTATCGAAGCGAAAACTAAGTGCGTTTTGTGGGCCTCCCCATTCAGCAGGTTCCGTTGCGGGGAAACCCTTCAGGGTCGGGAAGCTCCATGCCTTGGAGAAAACCACAAGCGGTTCATCGACAAGTTCAAACTCCGCGGATGCGTTGTACTTGATCGATGACCATTTGCCATGCGCGATTCGAATCGTGACGTTTTCCCAACTGCGGCCGATCGAGTCATGGTCGCGATGGTCGAGTCGAAACGACAGTCCTCGGGCAAGACGCGGTTCGCCTTGGTGGCTATTGTCCATGAAACGATGCGTGGCTTCTGCCGCCCACCCGAAGAATCCAGTCGCTACCGGACCCTCTTCGTCGCCAGCGGTGGATGTGGTCGGCAGGGAAGCGCTGAGTTTTTGCTGCTCTTTGAGACTCAGGCCGGGCATCTTGTAGTCTGACGCCTTTACGCCTGGCGTCTTCGGTCGCTGAGGTTTGGACGACTCGCCAGGGAAGACGGACGCATAGAGGTCTTTGGCTTCCGCCTCGGTCAATTTCCCTTCAGCCACCAGCGCCTTTAGCTTTCCCGCGAAGACCGAAAGATCCGGCGTTTTTGACTTGTCGCCTGTCCCGCCCAGCCGCGCGGCGACTGCCTTGTATTTCTGGATAGCTTGCTCCTTTGTCAACTTCCCAGCCTCAACCGCTTCTGCCAGTTCCACCTTGAAAGCCGCAAGGTTTTTTGGCTTTGCATCCTGAGCGTAAGCACTGGCGTCGGACAGCGCCGCACCCACAATGAGGACGAGAAAAAGGGCGAATTTCTGTTTCATAACGTTTCCATTATTTATCGAGGATTTCAACACGGATAATCTCAAACTTGGAGGTGTTCGATTCCGTGACACACCACCAATCGTATACCACCGAACCACTTGGTGTATTGCTCGACTTTGACAAGAGGTCGTTGGCATGAACGACCCATTCGAACTTGCCCTCAGGAGATCGATTTAATTCCTGTGAGGTGATCGTGCAGCTGAACTTGTCATGGAATCCGCCCTCCGCTTTATAGGTGCTGACTCCCATTTCCAACTTGGCCGGGACAGAAATTCGCCCGGTGATACGGAGCTTGGATTGATCGGTGAATTGAACGCGGTTTCCGTCCTCATCTCGGGCATCCAGCCAGACTAGGCAACCGATTTTCGATGGCTTTCCCCAAACGGAACCTTGGCTATCCAGGCGGACTGCCCGCTGAAACTCAGCAAGCGCTTCCGCCTCGGTGGTTTCGCCCGAGGCGACGGCTTGCTTGAGTTTGATTCCTAGTTCGAACAGCGCAGGCTTCCAATAGCCATGCATCACCTCCGAGTCGCTTTCCAAGCGACTTTGCCACGTCGCAACTTGTGGCCCAAGCGGCCGGATAGAGAATTCCTCCGCAGGGTCGAGCGAGGCAACGACTCGATGCTCCGCAGATACCTCCAGTGCCCTTCCATCGCTGGATCGCAGAAAACGAACGCGACCTTCATTGACGACTAGCTCAGTGTCGGTGGTTCGGGCTGATACGTTGAACTGCGTCCCCAAAACTTCAAGCTCAGCCGCCGCGGTTCGGACAATCATCGGCGAGCCAAGCGCTTGCGCTTCAACGTCGGCCGACATGCTTCCGTGATGGAGTTGCAACCGTTTTCGATCGCGATCGGAAAGAACAGCCTCTGCTTCGCCGGACAATGTCACGATCGAACCATCATGGAAGCGAATCGACGCCCAAGCATCAGCCGCGAGGACTTCCAGCGTGCCGCCGGAAAGTGACTCGCCTACTTTGAGATCCTGCTCAACGACACCGTCCTGTCCTGTCCAGCGGACTGGGCCGTGAATCGAGACGACGGTACCAATGCTTGGGCTGGCTGTATTCAGCCAAATGAAGCTCACAAAGATCAGGAGTGCGGCTGCCACAACGGCCAGCGAGGTCCACGGCGCCCGGGCGAATCGCGACCTAATCGATTCCGTTGTGGGTAGCAACACGCGGTCTTCGTCACGCAATCCTGGTTGGCAACCGAGTGCCATTTCTTCTACCGCGTGGATCAAGTTCATCTCATGCAGGAATCGCCCGCGAGCACCTTGATCGGCCTCGAGCAACGCTTCTAAACGCTGAAGCTCCGCCCGACTGATCGTCCCGTCGCCGTAAGCCCTGGCGAGTGCTTTCAGTTCGTCCATTCAAGTGACTCCCTCAGCGAGCTTCTGCCTGACGCACTCGCCCAGCAGGTCACGCAGTGCGTTGACTCGGCTGTAGAGCCGCCGCGCGGTCTGCCCCAGTTGCCGGGCAATTTCCGCAACGGAATCTCCCCGCGTGTGGACGCTCAAAAGAAGCCGCTGGTCCGCAGGCGGCATGCGGTTTAGACAATCCTCCAGTGCTTGGCGTTCTTGTTCCGCAATAAGAGCCCGATCTGCTGCCTCTGACGATAGAAATTGAATCGTCTCGCCACTGAGCACTAAACGATCGCGGGCGCATTTTCGGCGGTATTTGAGGACCTCGAATCTGGCGATGACACACGCCCATCGAAAGAACGCGTCTGGTGAATCGTCAGTCTGAAAATCCGAGAACTTGTGCCAGCAGGCCAATCCCACTTCCTGCACGACTTCGTCGGCGTCCTGCGACGATGGCAGCATGGAGCGTATCACGCCGCGAACTGCACGCTCGTGTCGGGCAAATAGAGCCACGAACTGATCGTAGGGGTCGTCGAACGGTGGCTCAGTCATCTTGCTTGCGAAACTCCTTGCCTTGATACTCCCGGTCCGTGCGAATTTACCAGGAATTTTCGGAGATTTTCGCGACGACGGTTCTGCCGCGAGCGCAAGAGTCTCAAAAGAAGCCCAGCAAAAGTTTTTCGATTTTGGCAGGTTTCGCTTTCGCGGACGGATAGGGAGGTGATGCGGAGTCATGCGGCACTTCCAATCGCCTCTTTGTTTCGGGGTGAGCAAACTCGACTTACCAAGAAGCACTACGCGAAAGCACCATCCTCCGTGGCTACCGCAGAATCTGAACTTCAAAATATCGCAGCGTCATCCGTGCGTCGTCATGACCTCGACGCGCTCCGGGGTTTCGCGATGCTTCTCGGCATCGTGCTCCATGGTGCCATGTCGTTTGTTCCCGGCTTCGAACGGGTGTGGGGTGTGCAGGATTCGCAGGCCAACGGCTCGTTCGGTGTGATGCTGGCGGCAATCCATGGATGGCGAATGCCTCTGTTCTTCCTCGTGAGCGGTTTCTTCACGGCGATGTTATGGAAGAAGCGCGGGCTTCGAGCGTTGCTGCTACATCGCTTCAAACGCATCTTCCTGCCGCTGCTTCTGGCGATGGTGACCATCATCCCGTTGATGTGGTTTGTTTCCGGCTATGTCAGGTCGCAAGCAAGTGCGGGTGCCGACGCAGCGGTCCAGGCGGATGTCGAGGACGAAGGAGATACTCCGGAGGCTGCCCCCGACAAGGTCACGGTTGACATCTGGGAAGCCGTCACCCTGGGTGACAAGATCGCCATTGAGCGGTACCTCGATCGAGGCGGTGACGTCAATGCCAAGAACCCATCGAGCGGGGCGACTCCGCTTCACGTTGCTTGCTTCTTTGGAAAGATTGAAGCGGCGGAGCTGTTGCTCGATGCGGACGCCAGCCTTGAAGCCACCAATAACGAGGGGCTCACTCCTCAGCAGTTGCTGAACATTGACTGGGCGACGACGGAGTACATTGGGAACATACTGCAACTGAAGCTCGAAAAGGAAAACGTGCTTTCAGGCCGCAGTCAGATTGCAGCACGAATCGCTGAAATCACAGGAGAGAACATCGATGCGACCCCTCAAGATTCCGAAGCGGCGATTCTCAACGGATTGATAGGGCTGCTGTTCTATTTCCCCGTTTTCAACCATCTCTGGTTTCTATGGTTTCTTTGCTGGTTTGTGATGGGCTTCGCTATGATTGCGAAAATAGCCGAAGTACTGCGAATCCCCTCAGTTCCGAACTCTCTGATTCGGTCGTGGTGCAGATACCTTTGGCTAATTCCGCTTGCCGGTTTGCCGCAGTACTTGATGGCTCGCACACCAGGAGCTTTCGGTCCGGACACCTCGATCGGTTTGTTTCCGCTGCCGGCGGTGTTCGTGTACTACGCAATCTTCTTCGGATTCGGCGTGTTGTACTTCGGCTCTCAAGATCGTGAAGTCACCATTGGTAGACATTGCGGCTGGTCCATCGCGTTTGCTTTGATCGTCCTGTTCCCGATCGGTCTGGCCATGAAACAACCCGAATTAGGCGGCGAGCGTCTATTGTTCTCGCTCGTTCAAGTGAGCTACGCATGGTTCATGTCCTTTGGTTTGATAGGCCTGTTTCACCGACTCTTTTCCGGTGACAGACGATGGGTTCGCTACTTGTCCGATTCGTCGTATTGGCTCTATCTCGTACATATCCCGCTGGTCATATATCTGCAGTTGCTTGTGCGTGACTGGGCGATGCCTTCGCTGCTGAAGTTCAGCTTTGTTTGCGTGCTTGCTACCGCAGTCCTGCTACTAAGTTACCAACTATGCGTCAGAAACACTTGGATTGGTGTGCTGCTGAACGGCCGACGCTATCCAGGCAAGCCCCAAGAGTCGCCGACAATCGACGCCTCGCAAGCTGTCTCTTTAGCGAAAGAAACCGGCAATTGACCGAAAACAAGGTCGCGTGATCCATGGTCCACAAACCATCCAGGAGCAAAAAGATGAACTGTTTGACCGGTCTTCTGATGACCATCGTATGCGCAACGCTGCTTGGTGCGTTCATGGTTCCAGACGGTGGCCGCCATCTTCGGACAAAAGGAAGTGGCGACCATGCTGAATGATGCCGGTGCAAACTTAGAACCAACCGACATTTCGGGCGCAACAGCACTCCATCAGGCATGTTTCGTTGGTCAGCGAAGCACAAACGCCTTGGCGGCCAGGATCGTTCTGTCCGGTAGCGGTGTTCCACTGCACAGCCTGGTATCCGCGGGCAAGTCGATGGTTGTTGCACCGCAATTGGCGATGCCTGCCAGCAAGCGAGTTGATCAGCAATGCAACCCATTTGGCGGTGGAGATTGGTGGTCGAGATCGAGGGTTTGTTCGGCCCGACAGCCCACTGAAACCGTTTAGCGGTCGAGTGCTGGACGCCAATGCAATTTCGCTTAAAACGCTCGACCACGGCTTCTATTGCGAGGACGAAATCCTGCCCGTGGTTGTCGCACCCGTCGTCGACGTCGGTCGCGAGTGGGCGTGATGTTGAAACGCGTGCGCTGGCAAATGAAGTAGCTTCGTCGATGCTGCCACCTTGTCCGGTCTTCGTCTTGGACATCTGCCAAGTTAGTGACGAGTATCGTTTGATCGAGTTGAATCCCTTCGGCGGAGCCGATCTATACGGTTGCGACTCCAACGCTATCGTGCAGGCGGTGTCCGAATTCGCCATGAATAGCAACGAACGACAAATACTCTCCGGTGAAGACTCTACAATGGCGGTCATCGAGTCGTCATAGGTTACTCCCCATTCGTTTCCAGTTCAGAGAGTCCATCGTGAGCACATCTACGGACTGGTTGGAGCTGGAACAAGTCGAGGCACGGCTGTGCATTGTAACGGCCGAGCAGATCGGAGTGGACCTCGATGAGGTCAAGCCCGAGAGCCGAATGATCGAAGACCTCCATTGTGACAGCCTCGATCTGATTGAGCTGATCATGGAAACCGAAGATGAATTCGACATCAAGATTCCGGACACTCCGAAGACGCCGGTCGGCAAACTGATCTTTTCACGGCAACCATTTCGCGTACGCGACCTCGCCGAATTTGCGTTCTTGAACCAGGGGACCGGCAAGCCCGTTCGCAGCGGCCGGCGAAAGAAGCCGATCGAGTCTACGGTAGCGACGGAATCTGGGTTTTCGCAGCTTGGCGGACGATTGATCTCGGACGATTCGCAAGTTATCGCCCTGTACGAAAAACTTGATGTTGCCGGGGAGTTCCCGATGGTTCGCCGGATCACCGACGGCATGGTTTGCGTGCAGCTTCCGTCGGCGTCCGTTGCGGTCGGCAGCGATGACGAGGACGCGCATGACGACGAGAAGCCACGCCACTCGATCACGCTTTCAGAGTTTCTGATGGATATCGAACCCGTCTCAGTGACCGCGTTCTGCCGGTTCCTCAATTCGATCGACTTGCAAAAGCACGACATCGAAATGTTGATCGCTCTTGATCCGAACGATGATCGTGAAGCGAACATGCAGTTTGAGTTTTCTGAACAAACTTGGAAACCTCGAGCGGGGACGGCGATGCAACCGGTCGTGATGGTCTCGTGGCACGCCGCCGATGCTTACTCACGTTGGGCAAACGGCCACGACTGGGCGGCCAGCGGATCTGAGCGGAGCTATTTGCCAACGGAAGCCCAGTGGGAATACGCATCCGAAGGATCATTTGATGAAAAGGAGCGTGTTTGCGCTGGAATTCACCAGCGAGGTGAGACATACGAATCGGAGTTCCTACCGATGCCGACGGTGCATCAGGTGTTCGGTCAATCGAGATTCGGACTGACGCACATGAGTGGAACGATCTGGCATTGGTGTCGTGATTGGTATTCGCCTCGATTTTATTCCAGCGAAGCCGCCACCAGACTCGATCCGGTCGCCGAAGCTGAAACCGGAACACGGAGCGAACGTGGCGGCAGCTGGGTGGGGCCGATTGATCTGTGCCGGCCAAGCTACCGACGTGGCCGAAACCCGCAAGCGCGTGGCCGGTGCCTTGGGTTTCGATGCGTTGGTGACGTGATGGCAGACAAAGAAGGATGAAACAGGAAGGATGAAGGATGAATCATTTTGAAAGTGACTTAAAAGACCGATCCAAGCAGTTCGCGTTGCGCTTCATTCGTCTCTATTCGGCTTTGCCAAAAAGCGTTGACGCGGGTGTCATGGGCAACAGGTACTGCGATCCAGTACTTCGGTTGGAGCTCACTACCGGGAAGGCATGCGGGCGCGATCAACCGCGGAATTTATCAGCAAGCTCGAGGTTGCTCTGCAAGAGCTCGAGGAAACCGCATATTGGCTCGAGCTGCTTGTGGAGTCGGGTTGCATGCCGGAGTCTCGATTGGGTGATTTGATGAAAGAAACGGATGAACTGACGGCAATCTTCGAAACTTGTGTGAAAAATGCGAAATCGAAACGCGAGGCTCATCCTTCATCCTTCCGCCTTCATCCCTCCGGAGTGCCGATCGTTGGCGGAACGCGTTGCAAGTTCAATTCGAATCCGCCTTCAAGCAAACCTTGCTCCCCGACCGACCCGACTACGACCGAGCCAACGCGTTTCTGATTGACGCGCGGGCGCGAGCGTTGGATACGAACCTCCCGTAGTGGACGAGGCGACAAGTCCCCTGGACATTGGAATCGAGAAGCCTAATCGCACTACGACTCCGCGCGTCGTCCACTACTAAGACCTTCCCCTCCAACAGCTGCTCCAGCACGTTCGATCACATCCCCATCCGTTGCTGTTTGCTGGCCTCAGCGGTGCGCACCTGTACGGATTCCCGTAGCAAATGAAACTCGTCGATCTCGCCGATCGGTTCATCGTCGTGACCGGTGACCAATTTGTAGTTGCCTTCACCGATGCTGCGGATGTTGACGTTCATGTGCGGATCGGCTCGGTAGAACACGTCCAGATCCAAGCGACCATCGGAGCGTGCCCCGCGGATCGCTTCGGACTCCTCGCCCAGCACTGTGGTATCGAGTTGGTCTTCATCGCCACCCACCTCAGCCGTCGCACAGGCGTGGTGTTGGCAGACGACTCGCCTGTTCGAGGTGCTGAGAACCAACGGCTCGTGTTCCTTGGCGAATAGTTCTTCGGGATGGTTGGAATAGTAGGTGTCGATGGGCGTTTCCCCCGGCACTAACACGACGCCACCATCCTTGCCCGCTCGGGCTGCCCGACCGGCCCGCTGCCATAGACTCATCATGCTGTTTGGAAGCCCGACGCAAACCACCGCGTCGACTTCGCCGATGTCGATCCCGAGTTCGAGAGCACTGGTCGAAAAAACCAGACGCACAGATTTATCACGCAATCCATTCTCGATCTCTTCACGCTCGGTTGGTGACAACCCGGCCCGATAGACCCGGACAAACGGCAACTCGTCCTCGTGATTGGATTGCAGCCTGGCCATCATCCGCTCCGCTGCCATTCGGCCGGGACAGAACGCCAGCACCGTCAGCCCTTCCTCGGCCAACTTGAAAGCCAGCTTTCGCCCGTAGTCGTAAAAGTGTTCGTCGCCACTGGCCATCCAGAACTTGCGGACACCCTGTCGACTGCCGTCACGATTAGCCCCAACGCAATGGAAATCGACGCCGGTCAGCTTCTCCATGTGCTTCTGCGGCTCATGAATCGTCGCACTGGTCGCCACGAACGTCGGGTCTGATCCGTGCAGCCGGCAAAGCTGACGCAGCCGACGAAGAATATGGGCGACGTTGGTACCAAAGATCCCGCGGTACTCGTGACATTCGTCGATCACGATATGACGCAGGTTGCCAAAGAAACGCGCCCAGTGTCGATCGTGGTACTGCAGCATGGAATAATGCAGCATGTCAGGATTGGTTAGCACGATCTGCGCCTCGTCACGAACTCGACCCCGAACGTCCGGCGGCGTCGCACCGTCATAGCGACTGACCAGATTCGGCCGACCACTCATGCGGCCAGCGATCGACGGGATCGCTGATCCGAATTTACGCACCTTCAGCAATTGATCGTTGGCCAGTGCCTTGTGCGGGTACAGAAACAACGATGTCGCGTCGGGGCTACGACAGAGTGAGTCCAAAACGGGTAGCGAGAAGATCAGCGATTTGCCGCTAGACGTCCGCGTCGCGACGACGGTATTGAGACCCTCGATGATGTTCGCGATCGCTTCGTGTTGATGCCGGTACAGCCCGTCTGGGAACGTGCCCCGAATCCAAGCACGCGTCTCATCATGCAGCGGAAGTGTTTCCGCATTGAGGAATTGACCTTTACGAGGACCGTCGGCATCCGGGTCGTAGTGCAGTCTGCTGCCAGGCACCGCACGGATTGTCCGGGAAATCTGGTCGATGATGGTGGCGGCGGGGGCTGCGACGGAACGTGAATCCATGGACGACTGCTTCGTTGGGCTGAGGGCATCGGGTTTTGCTTCGGATACCGATGCCTAACGCCACCGCGACGAAAGTGTCCGGAGATTTCTGTGTTCTTCTTTGTGGCAGTGCTTGCGAATAGAATTCCGTGGGTCAGGAGCAGATGCAAACGAACGAATCGGAGGAAATTCCGTGGTCGGTGAAGGTGTATTGCTGGGTGATCTGTTGAGGGTTCCGGACAAATGGTGGGGCTTCGAGGCGATGGGGCGAAAAAACCATCCGGGCGCGTGTGTCGGCTATGACCAGCGTGGTTTTCAAGTGACGATGCTGAAAGGCACCGACACCCATTCGGCACGTCGCGACGAAACTCACGTCTATGTGCAACCAGACGACGACAATGGATTGACCAAGACAACCGCTTTTGCGATCAAGCCGTACTGCGGCTCGGCGCGGCGGGTGAGCACCTTTAAGCACGACCGCTATCTTGGAAGGCTTGCCAAGGATGACCTGCAAGCGATGCAGGCCGTACTTTGCCGCCTATTCGACGATGAGGATTGAACTTCATGGATGAGAATATCTTCACGGAGCATGTCCGCGACCTCGTCTCGAAAGACTTCGACAACAGCAACAAAGTGCTGGAACATCTGCGGCGAGTGCTCCGGCGTCGACTGAAAACGATCGGTCAGTGGAACTTGCCGCCTCGCTATTTGGATTGCGATGGTGAGTCGTGCTAAGGTTCCGATGCGTTGGACGAGTTGACACAGGAGGCCTACCTCACGTGCATCTTGAAGCCACTGGACTTGTACGCTGCTCAAGTCGAAAAGTCCGGCACTTGCGAAGGATCGGTCCACCAGAAAATCAAGTGGTTTCTCACAAGTCGACAGCGGAAAGCCAATCCGATCGCGCAGCGGGTGTATCAGAATGTCCGCGCCGTGTCCGAGTCTCTTGTCGAAAGCAGCCGAGCGCACTGCGAGAACGCGAAGGAAATTTCCGGTCGCTCGGAGATCCTCGCACCGGGAATGAAGACCGTCGCATCGCGTGAAGATCTTGCAAACCATTTCGCCTCACCCTTGAGCGAACACGATTTCCTTCAAGCGGTCCATCGCAAGTGCATCGCGAGCTGGAGGTTGCTGGAGTCGACAATCGCCAAGCAATTCGCCGGCGGGTTGACCGGATACCGAATAAGCTAACTCACGACTTTACTCTCCGAAGCGGTTCAATCGCCCGGCGTCGTTTCCGTAGGCGACCAGGAAGTTGCCGAGAGTGGAAATCTTTTCGATTTAATTGCTGAAACCCGGACACCGGAAAGCCAGCAGCGTTATCAAGCCACCGAAGGGATTGAACCCATCATCGAGAACCTCCAAGAGTATGTCGAAAGCACCATTTCGAAGACACGGATTCGAACGCGTGTCC
>JBCCOI010000016.1:0-32810 GCA_039025515.1 Planctomycetota bacterium | reverse complement strand
GTGACGCAACCTTCGCTCGCCGTTTTCACGGTCTTGATGTACTTGTAAAGCGTCCCTCGAGTCGCCTTCAAAGGTGGAGCCTCCCAATGCGACTTTCGATCTTCCAGCTCTGATTGACTCACATCGATATCCAGAGAATTCGACTCCGCATCAATGGTGACTTGGTCTCCATCTTGTAGCAGACCAATGGGACCACCGAGCTGCGCCTCTGGTGTTACATGTCCGACGATGAAGCCATGGCTACCGCCGCTGAATCTCCCATCGGTGATCATGGCCACATCCGCACCCAGGCCGGCACCCATAATCGCGCTGGTGGGTGTCAGCATCTCGGGCATCCCGGGTCCACCTTGAGGACCTTCGTACCGGATCACGACCACGTCGCCTTTTGCGATTCTGTTTTGCTCCAGTGCCTCCAACATCTCCTCTTCGCTGTCAAAACACTTTGCCGGTCCGGTAAATCGAAGGCCCTCCTTTCCCGTGATCTTTGCGACGGCACCTTCCGGCGCAAGCGTTCCTTTCAAGATTCGAATATGCCCGGAGTCTTTGATGGGACGATCGACCGTACGCACGATCGTCTGTCCGTCCTTCAAGCCCGGCACGGCTTCCAAATTCTCGGCCAGAGTCTTTCCCGTAACCGTCATGCAAGACCCGTCCATCAATCCCTCGGAAACGAGATACTTCATCACTGCAGGCGTCCCGCCAATGCTGTGCAGGTCTTCTTGGACGAAGTTTCCGCTCGGCTTTAGATCAGCAAGATAAGGAATGCGATCGCTCACGGATTGGAAGTCATCAATCGTCAGTTCAACGTTAACGCTCCTCGCCATTGCCAGCAGGTGAAGGACCGCATTCGTGCTTCCGCCCAACGCCATGACCGTCACCATCGCGTTTTCGAAAGCCGTGCGTGTCATGATGTCTCGCGGTTTGATATCACGTTTCAGCAATTCGAGGATTGCTTCACCGGCGCGAGAACACTCGTCTTTCTTCTCTGCGTCTTCAGCAGGAGTACTCGCCGAGTATGGCAATGACATGCCGAGTGCTTCGATCGCGGTCGCCATCGTATTGGCCGTGTACATTCCGCCGCAAGCGCCCGCTCCAGGACAACTTTTCTCAACGATCTCTTGACGCTCCTCGTCGGAGATCTGTCCGGCGATGTATTGCCCGTAACACTGGAACGCACTGACGATGTCCAGCTTCTCGCCGTTGCGAAACCCAGGCTTGATCGTTCCGCCATAAACCATGATCGCTGGCCGATTCAGGCGTCCCATCGCAATCAAACACCCGGGCATATTCTTGTCACAACCCGGAAGTGCAATCAGCGCGTCGTACCACTGTGCCCCCATCAGCGTTTCGATGGAGTCGGCAATGAGATCACGGCTCTGCAGTGAAAAACTCATTCCATCCGTGCCCATCGAGATCCCATCACTGACACCGATCGTATTGAAGCGCATGCCGACTAGCCCCGCTTCCTGAACTCCTTTCTTGACTTCGCCGGCAAGATCCAGCAAATGCATGTTGCAACTGTTGCCTTCGTACCAGACGCTGGCGATCCCCACCTGCGGCTTATTCATGTCCGCACGAGAAAGCCCCGTCGCGTACAGCATCGCCTGCGAGGCCCCCTGACTCTTGGGTTGCGTGATTTTGCTTGAGTATCGATTAAGCTGAGTCATTGAAGGTCGGCGCCCGAAAGCAGAATGGAGATGACGGTTCAAAACCCGACGGTCGTTCGAACAGGACTCGCAGCCAGATTGATTCAACCTCTCACTGCGTCAACGAGTGTCCATTATGGTGAATCGCAAGTTTGCTACAATCGGGCGCCACACCGACGAACCTGCGGATTGAACTCCCTACGCGATCCAACCGCACGAAAGCGACATCCTGTTGAGACAGAGTTTCAAGTTCTGACTTAAACCGTTGCTGGGCCTTCTTCGATCGCTTTCCCCCTTTTCTACAGCACACCGTCAAACTTCCATGAATGCAAAGATTTTATTCGTTGCCGGTTTGTACCTCCTGACAAACTCAAGCGTTTGCGTCTTGGCCACACAACCACGATCGGAATCCGAGAGCGAAAGCCTCTTCGACGGGAAAACGCTTGCAGGATGGAACGGTGATCGACGCTGGTTTCGTGTCCGGGACGGCGTCATTGTTGCGGGAAGTCTTGAAGAGCGCATTCCTGCAAATCAGTTCCTCTGCACGGATCGCGTCTTCGAAAACTTTGAACTCACCGTGGAAGCAAAGTTGGTTGGTGAGGGCAACAATGCGGGTGTTCAATTCCGCACGCGACGCATTCCCAACGATACCGAAGTCATCGGCTACCAAGCCGACATCGGCTTTGTGAAAGATGGAACGTGTTGGGGCGCTCTTTACGACGAATCACGTCGGCGGAAGTTTCTTGCGCAGTCACCCGACGTCGCGATGAAGGCTTTGAAGCGTGGAGAATGGAATGAGTTGCGGATCATTGCGGACGGCCCACGCATTCAGATTTTCTTGAACGGTGTTCAGACCGTCGACTACACCGAAGCCGATGATAAAATCGAACGCAATGGTGTCATCGCCTTACAAGTCCACAGCGGGCCTCCGTTGGAAGTGCACTACCGGAATGTGACGGTTCGCGAGATCCGATAGCCCATTTCTGGAAGCGGCGTTATACTCCGGCGACGCCAGGACGAAGGATAGTTCCTTCCCATTCGCCCGCGTAGCTCAGCTGGATAGAGCAAGTGACTTCTAATCACTAGGTCAGAGGTTCGAATCCTCTCGCGGGTGCTTTGCGAGAAAGCTCGCGGACTCGTCGTGCGACCGTACGCTCGGTCTCTACCAGATGGATTTGAGTTGATGCACGAATTGGGCTGCGGAGAACTCGATTAGACGGGTCGGCGAAGCAATCGCGGTGACCGGTGCTTCTCGGTCGGAGTGAAGGGACCTCAAAAAAACCTGTTCGGTGTTGCCATCCGCGAGATCAAATCTAAGCGTTCCCGAAGCAACCGGAACGGACTGGTCGGCATTCAGCAATAGGAACGCTAATTCCATCCTCATCGGTCGATAGGCATCAATTTCCGTCACCTGGCAAAACAGGACGCTGTCGACCATGTACTCTCTCGCCCAGCCGATGAGTTGACGCTCGTCAAACCGGCCGCTGCGTATCGGGTTGCTTTTTTCGCAGATGGCAGTCCGATGTTCGATCGCATCGAACGTTGAAAGAGCGCGAATCTGTTGCATCACCGCACGGCGAAGCGCTTGCTGCTCCTTCAATCGATCTTGGCGGTCCAAGCATGTGACGACAAGCATTCGGTTCGGACGCAAACGAGCCGCCAGCGGCGACACCCGAATGGGCTGCTCCTCCAAAACGAAAAACGTTTCTTCGCAGACCTTACCACGCTCGCCCCCGATTGACGTCGAATGCGAACTGACGAGACATGATGCAATAAAGAGCAGTGCGATGCATCGATGGCGTTGATTCATTGACTCGTCCTTGAGAATGCGTTCGGTGGATCAGGCAGATGTGCAGCAGGTCGTAGCGATGACTAGTGCTTCGCTAATATTGAATCTTACAAATTAGCCGAAGGCGCTAGCCGCGCTCGTTCCACTTAGGAATGAGCCGCACGGCGTTAGCCGCGGTTGTTCTTAGGAATGAGCCGAAGGCGCTAGCCGCGGTTGTTCCACTTAGGAATGAGCCGCACGGCGCTAGCCGCGGTTGTCCCACAAAACCGGTGCTAGCGCCCATCGGCTCAAGTATCACGAATCCCAAACTCGAGGGTTGACGATACACCAGCGATGTTTCGCGCGGTTCAGGATGGCGTTTTGCGGGTTTGGTCGGGCCGGTGGCTAAGTTCACGTTGCTTGGGGTGGTGTTTAAGGGTTCCGGTTCGACGAGATCTCGCGAACGAGCACGTCATCGAGTTCCTCTCGGATGGCTTGTAACATCCGATCCGTTTCCGCAAGGTATCGGTTGTACTTCGTTTCAGACGCTTCCAAGTCGTTCTGAAGCTTTCGATTCGAATCAACCAGATAGTCAATCTCATCTCTCGCTTCCTGAACGGCCTGGCTGCTCTGGGCGAGTAGTTCTTGCGTTTCCGTCAACTTCTCACGGAGCCGTTCCGCGACCGCGTCGGAAGCCGCCAACTTCGCTTTCAAATCGCCGTTTTCCTCGATCAGTCGCAGTGCATGTTCGGTCGCGGTGACTGGAGATTGTCCAAGGTAGGCACCGTTGGCGACCGGCATCTGGGGCCCCGTGTTCATCGGAACGTTGCTTCGATCGGCGCGGGACAATACCTCCGTCGGTATGTTTCGGATTGGCGGAGGAAGCGGCTCGGATGCTTGCACCGGGACAATGCCCGCGTCGTATGGTTCAGGATAAGACTGTCGTTGCTGCCCGATTGCCGAGCGTTCTTGAGGCGACATCGGATGCGCGTAATCGACGCGATCGTAATACTCTTGGTGGGTCGCCTGGTTGGATCGATTTCGATACCAATCCTCGCTGGCTGAAACGCGAACGGGACGGACAACGTTGAAGTCCTGTTGCTCACTCTCCCGATCGAATTGATATTCTGCCGAGCCGTTCATCGGTGACGTTGTCTCGGGTGCCGGTTTGGATTTCAGCCCCAATGCACGCTTCATTCGGAGCCGAACGTCCTGCTGGAATGCATCAAGTCTGGCGAACACCGATGGCTTGCTATGAGTTTCTGGCCGCCCATACTCTTCTGCCGATTGCGGAGCTTGAGCGGTCGCAACTGGCGCTCCAATCAAGATTGTCATGAGAGCGAATAGTATCCACGCTTTCCTTACCGGTTCACTTCCGCCGGAGTGTTGGTCGTTCATCACATCGCTTCCGTGTTGGCGGTTTCTTCATAGCCACAGATCACGGTGATTTCTTCGCCGCAAGAGCATTGAATGATGATGGCCTCAATGCGGTCGCCATTTTTCTGGACACGCACTTCGGGTTGCGCGTTGCAGTCGGACGACTTTCCGACTCGCGCGCGAGCACCAACTCGACGGTGTTTGCGATCTTGCAAAATAGTGCCTACCTTGTTTTCCATCGAATGGCCTCACTGAGTCGAAACCTTGCCGCCGCCAACAGTCGAGACGCTTGAGATTCGGAAAACCCCATGACCGCGCCGATCTCTGCGAGGTTCAGTTCTTCGTGGTAATAGAGCGTCATGACGAGTCGTTCTCGTTCGGGAAGATCCTCGATGAGTTCAGCGACGAGACGACTCATCTCCTCCTTCTCCGCCACATCCTGCGGTGAATCCGATCGCGTACCCCAAGTTTCATGGACCACGTCCGAGAGGTCCTGCCAATTGTCGGGTTTGATGAATCGCATCGCTTCCAGGCTTTGAACGACGTCATCGACAGTCAAGCTAAGCCGCTCCGCAAGAAGCTCCGGAGAGAGTGGCGGCTCCAGTGTTTCGCAGGCTCTCTTCACTTTGCCAATCGTCCTCATCACCGCCGGTGAAACGGGCGACAACTCTCGCAGCTCATCAATGATCGCGCCGCGAATCCTCGGGTAGGCGAACGTGCGAAACGCTACCCCTTTGGAAGGATCGAACCCGGAAGCAGCCTCGATCAATCCGACAACTCCCGCCGAGTGCAAGTTCTCGCGATCCGACGGATCGGACACGAAGAACGTCATTGTGCTTAGGATGCGACCAACATAATCAATATGTTGCATCACCAACCGGTCGCGTTCCGATTGCTGATTGGCTCGATAAGCGCGTTCAAGCGTCGCTTTCATTGCGGAGGCGTTTTCTCGCGGTAGTCAGTGTCGGCAAGTCGGATTACTCCGACACCCAATGAAACAACGATCCCCATCGCGATTGATGCATAGACCGCGCGAGTCAGAATCGTGAAAGACTCGACTTGCAGAGCGACGCCGCAAAGCGTGACGAAGATCGCCGTGATCAAGGCCGCGAACTTTCCGGCGGGAAACGCTTTGCGTCGCGCAAGTGCTTCTCGTCGTTCCTTACGGTTATTGCTCATACTTTTGCATCCTGCTCATCGTTTTCACCTGCGGTTGCTTCAAAGATGCCAGGTTTCGTTGGTAGGGGATCACCCAGGACATCGTCGTGTCGCACAACCCCCATCGATTCAATTCGCAGATCGCCGGGCACCTCGCTGTAGGCGATGATGCTAATTTCGGGCAAAGATCTAAAAATGGTTCGGTGCAGTGCGTACCTGATCGACGAATCGACGAGCACGGCGGCTGTTTGATTCTTCAGCCGAGAGGCTTCCCACTTATTTTGAAGATCAACAATCAATCGTTCGAGTTGATCAGGACGCAGGATGATTGCTTCGCCGTTAGTGTTTTCCCGAAAATGATGTTCTAGCTTTGGTTCCAAGATGATCACACGAACGTTCCCGTCAGCGTCTCGAAAGCGGTCGCATATGAGATGGCCGATGTTGCCCCTTATCTTTTCGGTCAATTGCGTCGGCTCTTTGAATTGGGGACCGAAATGAACCGCGGATTCGACGATCTTTTCAAGTGCGGTGATCGGTATGCGTTCACGCAACAAGTTGACGAGCACTTGATGCAGGGTCGCGGGACGCACGGTGTCCGGCTTAATCTCTTCGACGGTTGTTGGTGCGATCTCCTTGAGTTTCTCTAGCATGGACTGCAGGTCTTGTCGGCTCAAAAGTTCGTGCGCATGTCGCCTCAGGCACTCACTTAGATGCGTGATAAGAACCGTCGGTGCATCGACGACTGTAAACCCTAAGACTTCGGCCCGTCGTCGTTCCGTTTCCGAGATCCAAGTCGCAGGCATGTCGAACGCGGGATCACGAATGGATTGGCCTTCCAGTTGCACATTCAAGTTTCCGGGGTTGATGGCAAGGTGATCTCCGACGCTCAGTTCACCTCGTGCGATCTCTCTTCCACCAATCAAGAACCGGTATTCGTTCACACCAATTTGAAGGTTGTCCCTAATTCGTGCTGCGGGCACCCAAAAGCCATGCTCCACCGCGACTTCCTCTCGGAGCGTTGAGATGCGGTCGGCAATTCCCTTTCCTTTTTTGGGTTCGGCCAAGGAGATAAGCCCCGCGCCGATCTCGATGATCACGCGTTCCGATTGAACGAACTTCTGTAATCCCCGTTCCTCCGGCGGAGCCGCTTCCTCCTGCGAGTCTGCCTGCTTTGGTTTCTCTGCTTCGGCGATCTTTCTCTTTTCCGCCCGTTTCGCGAAGGTCACGAACACAAACACCATCGCAGCGAGAAGGATAAATGGGAACTTCGGAAATCCCGGCGTCATCGCAACCAGCAGTAAGATCGCCGGGCCGATGTAGAGAGAACGATACGCACCGGCAACCTGTTCGTTGATTTCATCTCCCAGGCTGGTGTCCGACGCAGACTTCGTGACCAAGATGCCGGCGCTTGTCGCAATCACCAAAGCCGGGATCTGTGAAACCAAGCCGTCTCCGATGGTCAAGATCGAGTAGATCTGCACGGCGTCACTGATCGCCTGCCCGTTACTGACGCCCAGAATCACACCGCCCAGGATGTTGACAACCATGATGATTAGTCCGGCGATGGCATCACCCCGGACGTATTTGCTGGCACCATCCATCGCCCCATAGAACTCGGCTTCCTTGGTCAGTGACTTTCGTCGCTGCCTCGCCTCCTTCTCATCGATGGCGCCGCTGTTGAGTTCCGCGTCGATCGCGATCTGTTTGCCCGGCATCGCATCCAACGTGAACCGCGCGTTGACCTCGGAGATCCGCGTCGCACCTTTCGTGATCACGATGAACTGGATGGTGACCAAGATCAAGAAAATCACCATCCCGACCACCAGATTACCGCCGACGACGAAGTCCCCAAAAGTGAGAACGATTTTGCCGGCGTTTCCGTCAAGCAGAATCAGACGAGTGGTGGCAACATTGAGTGACAGTCGGAACAGCGTCAACAGCAGAAGCAGGGAGGGAAACGATGCTAGATCCAGCGGCTTCTTCGCGCCTAGCGTGACCAGGAGCAAGACAATGGCAGCCGCGATGTTGCATGCCAGAAACATGTCCAGCAGGAACGTGGGAAGCGGGATAATGAGCACGACCAGCATCGCGAGGAACGATGCGGAAAGCCAAAGCTCGCTTCGTTGTAAAAAGCTGAAGTTCGAATCGGTGTCTTTGGTCATCCTGGATCTCCAGCTCCGCTCATACAAAACTGGCGACAAGCGCGCGGGAGATCAGTTGCCATCCGTCGACGAGAACGAACAACAGAAGTTTGCAGGGAGTTGAAACGACGACCGGTGGCATCATCATCATTCCAAGAGCCATCAAGATCGTGGAAACGACCAAGTCGATGAGCAGGAACGGAATGTAGATGCAAAACCCCATGATAAAGGCAGTCTTCAGCTCGCTGATAATGAACGCCGGGATGACGATTTTCAGCGGTGTCTCGATTCGCTCGGACGGTGGCGGGACGTCTGCGAGTTCGAAAAACAACGCCAAGTCGTTCGTGCGTGTGTTTCCAAGCATGAACGTCTTCAGTTCGGAAGATGCCACTTCCCAAGCGTCAACGAACCGGAATTCCGGCTCAGCCGGGTTGCCTTCCTCGTCAATTGTCTCCTTGGCCTTCTTTTGAGCTTCCAAAAGGGGCTTCACTGCCTTCTCGTGAATGTTCTCCAGCGTCGGAGCCATCACGAAGAGAGTTAGGAAAAGGCTCAAGCCCATCATGACTTGGTTGGGCGGAATTTCCTGCGTCGATAGCGCGCGGCGGACGAAGGAGAGAACGATAATGATCCGCGTGAAAGCCGTCATGCTCACCAGCATCGCCGTCGCGAAGCTCAATGCGCCGAGAAGCACGGCCACTTGAAGCGGAGGTGCTAGCTCTGAAAACATTTCGCCGGGTTGGCTTGCTACTTCGGTCGCGACTTGCGCCAACATCTGTCGATTCTCGTGTCCCTACGGTGTGTTGGTTCTCTTGCCTCAAGCGGCAACATTCTGCGTTCAGCTAGTGGTGGAACTCGTAGTTGACCTTTACTTGGTAACCCGACGCGTGAGCGAGGCAACTGCGTGAATTGTCGCCTCGCTGACGCTTCGGGTTAGGATTTTGTCTTCCGATACAATCAAGGCTATTTCCGCGTTCCACCACTAGGCAGCCTTCTTTGACTGATTGAGGAGCAGGCGAATGAGGTTTTCATCGATTTCAGAAGTGCTCTTGGTGTCCACTTGCTGGCGCTTATTTCTTCGTGATCTCGACTCGGAAGTCGTTTCACGCGACGGCTTCGTGATCGGATCGATTTGTCCGACAAATGCTTCCGGATCATCCAGCCCATCGGCGAAGTCTCCCGGCATCAAGTGAACCGACTTGATCCCACTTGCATCAAGTGCAACGAGCACCTTTGACTGGGGTCCGTCGATCAGGTAAAGGCTGACACCGCGCGCCACTTGGAGTACTTGGTCGATCTTGAGTCCGGCGATTCCGTCGGGGGCTTCGGCTTTGGCGTTTAACTTGCCTTTTTGAAAGGATCGGATCGCAAGGATGGCGGCGATCGCGATCGCGAGAACAAACACAAGGTTCATTCCAAGTTTCGAAATGAGCTCCGTCGCGCTCGTTGATTTTTCAACAGGTGTTTCTTTCTCCCGCTCGATGAAAGACTGCATGTGCTGCTGCGTGTTCTGCTTTTCAAGATCACGCCGGAGCTCGTTCTGCAGTTCCTGCCCGCTCGTAAATCGACCCATTTCTCGCATCGGACGCAGCGGCGTCTCGAAGGTCGCGGGGCGAACAGACATCCCTTGGGGACGAATGGGCACGGCTGCGGATCCGACCGAAGGACGGTAAGACTCGTTTGCATGTGAGTAGCTTTCTCCGCCGTTTGAAAGCTGCTCAACGATGCCATCAAACGACTGCCTTCCGCCCTGCTGGGCGACGCATTTCCTCTGTGTTCCGAGGGCTGACATGCTCAAGAACGCGAGTGCGTAAATTACGCACAGCGATTTTGTATTCTTCCTTGTTGGCATCTTCACATCCTTGTTCATCTGCCGCTTACTTCATCACCGTTCCGATGGATCAGGACGGATAAATCTGTTTGATTCGAATCGCGAACTGGTCTTCAATGACAACCACTTCACCGTTTCCCATCGGAACTCCTTGCGCGACCAGTTCCACCGGTGCGCTGATGGGTCGGTTTAGTTCAACGACCGAACCCTCCGCCAGTCCGATCAATTCTCCTATGGTCAGCTCCGTCTTACCGAGGACAGCTGTCAAGGTCACATGGACGCCTCCAAAGCGAGAAAGCTCGATCTCCTTCGAAGCCTTCGGCGGGTTGGGTGAGAGCTGCTCAAACTCGGGGATGGAATCCCCGTCCTCCGATTCGTTCGCGTCCGCCTCGCCGGAAGTTGTCTCCGTGTCGACGGCCTCGTTTTCGGGATTCTCTGCCACGTTCGGTTCACTGTCCGTCTCTGTCTCTGCCATCTTCGCAACTCCTGTTTGTTGACGTGTTGTTCAGTCGCCCGGGTTGGTTCCTGCGACTTGCACAGCTTGTTGGTTTCCCATTCGTCCCGGCCAACATTCAAACGTCTCGGCTCCATCCACGGTCGCGGTCAACGGATCGTCGATTCGTTGATCGAGCAACAACAGCTGTCCGGGTTTCAGATTTGGCAGGTCGGCCATGGAGATTCGGGCGGAGCCGAGCAGTGTGACAACCTCGACCGGAAGCTTGGCAACCATTTCTTTAGGTGGCGACGAGGCGTGCTCGGCGCGGTTCTCTACCGTGTGATCGAGCAACGCCGCAAACTTGCTTTTGGGCACCAACCAATTGAGTTTTGCCGTACCAACTCGACACTCAATCTCCATCGCAATGTTTGTGACAAAGTCGCTGCCGCGAAAAAGTCTCAGCTTCCTCGCGTCTTTGCTGAGCTGGCCGATCTCGATGGGAAGTTCGTTGTCGCCCATCCAGCCCTCACCGAGCGACTCTGCCAGGCGTTCAATGAAGAAATGAACCAAGTCCGTTTCGACCGGGGTTAGTTCACTGGGCCCGTTCTCATCGAGCTCAGACTGCCCCAAAAGATCTGTCGCGATGACTCGTAATTGCTCGACGGACGCGTACCACATTGACGAAAGGTGGTCGACCACCTCGACGCTACAGCAAAGATCTTCTCGGGGGATCGTCTCCAGCATTGCGTCGTAGGAATCGGTTTTGACACCGCCAAGGCTGAGCTTGGCGCTGTAGCCCGTCGCGTCGACCCAGTCTTCGGAGAAGAACGAAGTCGACTTGGACAACCAGTTCCGAATCACGACCGCCGAGTCGTCCATCGCGGCGATTTCGCGAAAGTCAAACGGGCGAAGCGTCATTGAATCTTGAAGTCCTGGAACAGCACGTCTTGAATCCTTTCAATGCCATCGGTGAACAGCAACTCGTTGAACTTGTCGAAAATCTCTCGGCGAATCAGGTTCTGGCCCAGCTTCCCACGAACGTCCTCCAGCTTTTTGTCACGCAGGTGTGCGATCAGCCAGTTCTTGAGAACGACTGCCTGATCCTCTACCAGCTTGTCGATCGCATCTTTCTGTGACGCTGCGACCTGCAGAGAGAAGGTGCACGTGAGATATCGCGAGTAGCGACTGTCGTTCAAATTGACGACGACTTCATCGAATTCGACGAACGCCAGCTTGTCATCCGGCTCCGGAATATCCATTCGATTCTCAGGGACAACGGGCGAGCCCGCTGAACTCGTCCCTGATGGCATTAACACGAGAGGTACGGCGACGCCGGTACCCGTGCCCATCGCGAAGACAGCACCCCAAATAATCAGTTTGCCCAGCATCCCGCCGGATTTCTTTCCATCCGATGATTCATTCTTATCTTCGGCCATTGGTTTTGAAGCTTCTCATGGGAGGTTGCGTGCGGCATCCGGCACGCGTTGCACACGGAGGGAAGGAATCCGCGAGCTTAACGTGACCGGATCATTCTTCCGCGTCGTTAAAGTTTATCGTCTTCACTTAATCGTTCGGTTCAGTTCACGACCCCAAACGGACGCAGATGAGGGTCAACCCTCGTCGTTGCATGAGATCAGCCTCGACCGAACAACAGCCGATGAGGAGAGACACGGCGGGAAGCTGATGGTTAACCCTCGAACGTTCTTGCCGAGTCCGCACCGATATCCTGGTCGTCAGACGCGAGAGATTCGACACAACCGTTAGCAAGTCATGTGTCCGCGCGGCACAAACGTATTTGCGGTCGTGTAGTTGATTTAGGGAGGGCTGCGATGATCAATGGACTTTACAGCGGCGCGTCGGCGATGCAGACGCTGGCAAAACATCAGGAGATGATCAGCAGCAATCTCAGTCACATCAATTCGAGTGGTCATCGGCGTGTCGAGCCTGCCGTACGTCAACGGTTTCAGCTGGACCGATCGACCACGACTGAACTCGGACCGGAAATCGAAGTCGCCGCAACGGACTTTCGTCCCGGGCGGCAAGTGCCCACGGAGAGACCGCTGGATGTCGCGATCGATGGCGACGGTTTCTTTGTCTTTCTAAAGGGCGAGCAACAGTACCTGACGCGCAACGGGCGGCTCTTTCGGAACCCAGAGTCCGGCGAATTGGTCAACGAAGACGGGCTTCCGATTCAGGGAGAGAACGGTCCGATCACCATCAATGAAGATGTCGCCGATTCGCAAATCACCATCTCGAGTGACGGACGTGTTTCCACGGGTGATCAGGAAGTCGGCAGAATCGCCGCGGTTTCCTACGAAGACAACAGCTCTTTGATTCAAGTCGGCGCACTGGGATTCACGCCGGGCCCGGATTCCGTCGAAAGCGAAACACCGGTCAAGCTGATTCAGTTCTCACACGAACTCTCGAATGTTCAGCCCGTCGCCGAGTTGATCGCGTTGATCGTCAACACGAGACAGCACGAAGCGATTGAGAACGCGACGCGCACACTATCCGAAACTCTCCGCGAATACATTCGCTCATAAGAACGAGGCGACGAGATGCTGAAAGCATTCTTCTCAAGTGCGACCGGAATGCGGGCGCAGGAAATGATGATTGACAACACCGCCAACAACTTGGCCAACGTCAACACAACGGGCTTCAAGCGAAAGCACATCAACTTCGCGGACCTCATTTACGACACGAATACGCCGCCGGGTGCTGCAGCCGCAGACAACGCGATCAAGCCGATCGGATTGCAGATTGGTAGCGGCGTTCGTCCCGTTGGTACAACAACGCTATTCAGTCAGGGCACGCCTCAAGAGACGGGGATTGCCACGCACATGGCGATTGAGGGCGACGGCTTCTTTCGCGTCATTCAAGGGCCGAACATCGCATACACGCGGGACGGCTCGTTTACGACGGATGATCAGGGTCAAATCGTCAACGGTGACGGTTTCATCCTCGATCCACCCGTTGTGGTTCCTCCCCAAGCGACCGACTTAACCATCTCGGCTGGTGGCGTCGTCAGTTGGAGAGTCAACGGCGTCACTGCGATCGGACCGACGATTCAACTCGCGCGGTTTCCCAACCCCGCTGGTCTGCAGAATTTGGGCGGCAACCTGTACCAAGAAACGGCCGCTTCGGGTGCTGAGATTCTGAATAACCCAAACATCAACGGCAACGGCACGATTCGTCAACGCTATGTGGAAGGCTCCAACGTCGAAGTCGTCTCCGAACTGGTTTCGTTGATCACAGCACAAAGAGCTTACGAGATTAATTCGCGGGCCATTCGCGCCGGTGACGAGATGCTTTCGTCGGCAAGTGACCTGGTACGATAATGTTTGCATATCCTTCGTCGTACTGCCGTCTGCTCTTGGCATCGTTGCTCTTTGCCGCCTCTTCGGCACACACCCGCGTGCTGGCCGAAGTGGTGCTTGAGCTGAAGCAAGAGGCAACGATCTCCAGTTCTGCCGTTCGCATCGGCGACGTTGCCAACCTGATCGGTGGTGACGCCAGAGATCGATCTTCGATGGCGCGATTGGATCTGGAGTCGCTCGAGCAAAGCTATCATTGCCAAATATCCGCCAGTCAGATCGCTACGCGGCTGAGGCTGGCCGGTTTCTCGCGTTCGGAATTTCGAATCGTCGGTGCAAACACCATTGACGTGCAACATGCCAGTCCGCTCAGAATCCGCTCGCAACTCACGAGAAAAATCGCAGACGATCTGGCAACCCAGTTTGCGATTGACTCAAAGAAACTGTCCGTCGAGATCGAGTCCGATGCACAGTGGAGCGGGCTGCAAGCCCTGTTCTCTGGAACCGACTACCAAGTCACGCTTCCACCGTTGACAGAGTTACCAAGTGGCCGGACGAGACTAAATCTCAGGCTGTCGCGCGAAGGAGAAAATCCGGTAAGCGTCCCGATCGACCTTCGAGTGTCGTTCATCACTTCGGTGGCGGTTGCGACCGTTCCGATCGCTCGAGGTACACCCATTGATCAGTCCATGGTTCGCGTCTTGGAACGTCGACTCGACGGCCGCAAGGAGTATGCGAATCCGAGTTTGATTATCGGAAGAGCGGCTGCACGAGGCATCCCAGCAAACTCGATTATTCTCGCCAACCAGCTCAGCAACGTCGCACCGCGCGATCGTATCGTGATCAGACGAAACGACCTCATCGATGTGGTGCTGCCGCTTGGAGCGGGAGAAGTCCGCCTAAAGAACGCTCGTGCAATGCAATCGGGCGCCATCGGCGACACGATCGAGGTGCTCAACCCCAATTCAAACCGTCGTTTGAACGCATCCGTCGCCGGACCCAACTTGGCGACACTTCCAAACTCCGCAAGGAAAATGCGATGAGAATTTACTTGCCCGGTAGAGAGGTATTGATCGCCTCGCTGCTTGGATTGTTGGCTACGTCGATTTGGGGAGAGACAACACACGCACAGAGCCTCTTTGAGCGACGCAGTCAAAACCAAATCGATCAATACAGAGACTACGCCGCGAGAAATCGGGGCGACACCTTATCCGTGATGATCATGGAGAGCACCGATGTGGAGAACCGTGACGAACGGATCATGGATAAGCGAGGCCAGGCTATTTCTTCGACCGGACTCGACTACGGCGTGAGCGGAGCACTCGGGGACGTGGCAACCGATGTCTTGCTCGGGACCAATACAAATCATCAGCGCAACTTTTTGGGGAATGCCCAATTCCGCACCGAAAGAGCACTGACGGACCGATTCAGTGTGACCGTCGTTGATGTTCTCCCCAACGGCAACTTGGTTGTGCGTGGCAGCCGATTGATCAACGTCCAGAACGATGCGAGAGAATTGACGCTAACCGGAGTCGTTCGCCAATACGACATTCTGCCGGGCAACAGCATCCCGTCGTATCTCGTCGCAGATCTGCAACTCACTTTAAACGCAAAGGGAGCAGAGCAAGCGTTCACAAACCAGGGATGGCTGGCCCGCAAGTTCAATCGCTACTGGCCCTTTTAAACAAGCGTGAGTGGAGCCAGCTGGCTAGTTGACGATGCACATGATGAATGAGATGACGTTGCGAATCGGGCTTGTGATTTTCGGTCTATCGATCGGCACTTCAATTGCCGCTCAACCGCCCGCAGGTCCGCTGCCGAACGCGGCCACGCTACCGGCAGCGCCGACCCTACCGGCACCTGACGTGACGGTGGAAGGCCCTCCGCCAACCATTGCGAATCCGATACCGCGGCTGGACAGTACGGTTCGCATCAAGGACATCTCCTTCATTCAGGGAGAACGAGTCAACCACGTCAATGGTCAGGGGTTGGTTTTCGGGCTGAGCGGGACGGGAGGCGTCAGCCAACAAACGCGTGCGATGGCTGCGAACTTTTATCTCCGGTCGGGTCTTCGGGTGGAACAGGTGGACACCGTCAACATGTCTTCCGTGTTGGTTTCCGGCAAGATTCCGGCTTTTGCGCGACCGGGCGAAACCATTTTGGTCACGGTCTCGGTCGCCGATGACGCTCAAAGCCTTCGCGGCGGGACGTTGCATCAGACTGCACTGAGGGGAATGGATGATGAAATCTACGCGATCGCCCAAGGTCCGATCATCGGCGGTGGAGTTGCGGCAGGTGGAGACGCCGCGAGTGTCCAAGTAAATCACCCGACCGTCGGAGTGTGCGAGGCAATCGTTGAACGACCCATCAATTGTGGCGGCATTGTTCAGAACGGACACATCCACTTGATCCTTCGCAACAAGTCCTACGCGACCGCGATCGAAGTGGAGAATGCACTCAATCGTGCGTTTCCGAACAGCGCAAAAGCATTAAACGCATCAACGATTCGTGTGCGCATTCCAAAGAGCTTTCTCGACAGCGTCCCGGGTTTGATTTCGATCGTCGGCAATTTGCGTGTGCAGCCCGACCAGCCGGCGCGCGTTGTCATCAATCAAAGAACCGGTGTTGTCGTCTTTGGTCACCAGGTAAAGATCGCGCCCGTTCTTTTTGCCAGCGAGAACATCGTGATTGCGACAACGGAGAATCCTGTCGTTTCCCAGCCCAATCCACTCTCAGCTGGTCAAACGACCGTTCTGCCCCGCACGAGCATTGACCTGCTCGAAAGTGGTGGCCGATACAACGTTCTTCCTGGCGGAATGACCGTTGGTGACTTGGCCAATGCGTTGAATTCGCTTGGTGTGAATCCAAATACGCTGATCACAATCATGACGTCACTGCGAAACCAGGGCGCCCTCAAAGCCGAACTTGTACTTGAATAGGAGGATCACGGATGATCGGAAGCATTGCAAGCTCGTTCCCGGCAGATATTTCTTCGACGCTGCTGCAACAACTCAAAGCAACAAGCGAGTCGGCAACGGTCGAAAACTCGCCGGCCCGCGCAATCAAGGATCAAGCGATCGCACGGACGGACTCACAGTCTGAAAAACTGACTGACATGGGGAAGGAGTTTGAGAGCGTGTTTCTATCGATGCTATTGAAGGAACTTCGGCAGTCACTCGACGAAGGTTTCTTTAGCGGAGAAACGAGTGACTCGATGGGAGGCATGTTTGACTTGTTCATCAGCAAGCATCTGGCCGAATCCAGTCCGCTTGGAATTGGCGACATGGTGGCGTCACAAGTCGCGAAGATCACGATGAGCGACGGCGGCGCGGCAGCTGGACTTTCAGCCATTGCACCCCTGAATGCAAAGAACGCTGCGAGCTACGAAAAGCAACGAAGCAGTCAAGGAGCAGAGGGTCCGCCCTCAATCTCAGTTTCTGCGTGATCCGTGTCGGGTTTGCAGTCATCTCACTCAAGTTTTCTCGTTTGGACACGATCACCATTCCGCGGTGCCCGTGTTCGGTACATGCACCGTTTGTTTCAAGGAATCATCATGGCCATCACAGAAGACCCTCTGGCGCAGTCACTCGACGCCCATCTTGATGTGGAGCAAGCCGTTTTGGAGGCGGTTTGCAATATCAACGATGCGATGGCAGATGTGCTCTCCGAAAAAGGCATTCAAGGGCCTTCAGAGGAAGAGCTTCGCAAGCTTGAGCCGCTCCTTACCGAGTTGCGTCAACGAAGCGAACAATCGCTTCAGTCTCGCACTGAACTGTTCCATCGGTTCGATCGCCTGCAGGAGAACACAGTCCAGTTGAGTAGCCAAGCAGAGGAGAGAACAGTGTCCGCTTCTCTATTTGCACGACTCAGCCAACGCGTACCGCAAGAAACCCGCGGCAGGCTTGATCAGCGAAGACGTTCGCTTTCGGAGAGTTTGGCGGACGCTCAGGCGACCCTCGCGAGCAACCAGGTTCTGGTTTACTACTCAATGGATTTTCATCGCCGTTATCTGATGGGCGTTCTACACAACGCTGAGAACGCCAGCGAAAACGCTGCCTATTCGGCCGATGGGCAAGCGTTTTCGCCGCAGCCGGAAACTCTCTTTGGAAGGAACTGCTAACGATGCCTAACTTTGAAATCGGACTTTCCGCGCTTCGTACGAATCAGTTCGGTCTGCAGACCATCTCGAACAACATTGCCAATGCGAATACAGAAGGCTACCACCGCCGACGAGCCATCCAGGAACCCAAGTTCCCGAACCAACTTGCAGGATTCCGCATCGGCAGCGGTGTTCAAATCGCACGAATCGATCGTTTACGAGACCAGGTCACCGAAGATTCCTTAACAAAGGTGATCGCCGATGCCAACAACGTCGAGCAGACGCTTATCATCCAAAGACAGATCGAATCAGCTCTGTTGATCGGCGACAATGCGGTGGGAAAGCAAATCGATGAATTGTTTGCCGAGTTCACGAGCTTAAGTTCTTCGCCCAACGAGCCCGCGCGGCGTTCCGCACTCTTGGAATCTGGCCAACAACTCGCCGGAGCACTCAGTGACGTCACGGGCGAGTTGGACAACTTGCGTCGCAGCATTCGTTTGCAGATCGATCAGGAGATCGAGCACTTCAACCAGTTCATGCAGGAACTCAGTTCCGTAAGCGTACAAATCTCGAGTTACGCCGTTCAAGGAATCGAACACAACGTCGAACTTGATAAGCGTGATTCGCTGATCAACCAAATTGCCGGCGTCTACGGTATCGCCAGGAATGAGAATTTCAACGGCGACATCCACATCACGATTGCAAACCACTCGATACAACAGGGCAACCAAGCGAACGAACTCTCCATCAGACAGAATGGAGAGCAAATCGAAATCATCCTCGACGATAGCGACTCATCGCTCCCAATCGAGACGGGCCGACTTTCCGCACTGGTCGATGCCTACAATCGGCTCATTCCCGAATTTGAATCATCGCTTGATCAGATCGCAACGAGCGTGATCCATCAGGTAAACCAGGTGCATGCAACGGGGATCGGCACGGCAGGCTCCTTTCAAAACCTGCTGGGCTCTCAATCGATCGAAGACCCAAACATTCCACTTGCCGAAGCGCTGCCGAACGCAACTTTCAGCGCCGGTGATTTTTCGATCACACTCACCGATTCAAACGGTGATCAGACAATCGAGACCATTGCAATTGATCCCTCGGTTGATTCTCTCGATGACATTGCCACGCGACTCAATGCTCTCGCAAATGTGAATGCGTCGTTGAGGGCTGACACCAACGAACTGCAAATCGCGACCGTATCAGGCGTGCAATTCGACTTTACCGGCGGGTTCAATACGCAGCCCGACTTGGCGGGCGTCACGGGAACCAGCGTGGCAACACTCTCAGGCCAATACATCGGCGAAGAGAACGGCGAATACCGAATCGAAATCGATGGCAGTGGCGAGATCGGCGTCTCCGCAAACTTGTTCGCCGAAGTGTTCGATTCCGGCGGTGTGTTGGTCAACAGAATCAACGTCGGTCTTGGCTACGAAGCAGGCGCGGCATTGGAACTTGCCGAGGGGATCGAGATTTCATTCGCCGCCGGGACACTCATTACAGGCGATAGCTTCTCGACGCCCGCAATTGCCAACGCCGATGAAACTGGCATCCTGGGCGCACTCGGGCTGGCCGGCTTCTTCACTGGAGACAGTGCGGACACCATCTCCGTTTCTCAATCGTTGATCGACGATCCGAGCCGAATCGCGAGCGGAAAAACAGGGGCACCCTCCGATGCTTCGAATCTGACCAACTTCATCGATATCGCAAATCGGGCGAATCAGCCGAACAACCAGACACTTTCACAGTTCACGAGCGAACTCGGTAGCTCAATCGGTTTCGAAATCAACACCAACCTGGCACTCAACGACACGCTCACGAACGTTCGGCTCCGATTGGAACAGGAACGTGATGCGACGTCCGGCGTCGATCTCAACGAAGAACTGGTTTACTTGCAAGAGTACCAGAAAGCGTTTGAAGCCGCCGCGAGAGTCATCCAGGTGACCGACGAAGTGCTGTCGGAACTTCTTTCCATCATCTAAGCGACATCCATGGCGACACGAGTTACTTCACAACTGTTTGCACGGACGGCCATCCATTTCAATACGATTCACGGTTCTGCGTTGGCGAGGGCACAGCGCCAAATCAGCTCCGGCATTCGTTTCGAACTGCCTTCGGAGCAACCGATTGAATATCGACAAGTTCGTTCACTTGAAACTCGCTTCACTCAGTTGGAAGCTGACCAAAGTGTTCTGCAGTTGACGACGGCGACCTTGAATGCGAGCGTCGATCAATTGCAGGATGCGAACAACATCGTGACGTTGGCAAAGAGCCTGGTTCAACAAGGCATTCAAGCTTTTGATTTGGACGAGCGCAATGCACTCGCGACGGAGATTGATGCTCTACTCAAGCAAGCCGAGACCATCGGGCTCGCCAAATTCAACGGGAGCTTCCTGTTCGGCGGCACCCGATCAGATCAGCCACCATTTGAGTTCGCTCCGGCTAGATACGAAAATGGGCTGAGTGAAGTGACTTACCTGGGAACGAAGCAGAGGAGCCAGTCGCACGTCGGTGACTCCATCTCAATCGATACGTATTACACCGGAGAAGAAGTTTTCGGTGCGACCGGTCGGCAATCCACCGTGCTCGTCGAAACGACTGGGCTTGGACTCGGAACGGGGACCGACAATCTGAATGGAAGAGCGACAGTACAGGTTCGGCATACTGGCACAAGCTACTCCGGCGGCTCTGGTGTCCAAGCGGGAACGGGATCCGTCGGCAACGACACCGTCCTCGGGCCGCTCGGTAAGCATCAGATTCAAATCAACGATACATCTGGAACGGGTGCATCTGGTACGGTCTCGCTTAACAACGGTCCCGAAGTGGCATTCAGTTCGACAGACACAAATCTCGAGATCGTCGACGCACAGGGGCGAATCGTTTACTTGGACACGACGACGATCGTTCCCGGATTCAGCGGCACAGTGAACCTCGCCACCACGGGGACGCTCAGCATTGATGAGGGAGCAACCACGATTCCAATCGGGTATTCAGCCAGTCAGCGAGTGGTTGATTCTGCAACGGGAAGGTTTGTGACGCTCGATACGTCCAACGTCAATCGAACGGGTGACGACTCACTCGAGTTTCCGGGGACTTCCAATCTGTTTCAAGTCCTTCAGGCAACCGCGGACGACCTTCGAAACTCACGCGATCTATCAAACTCGGAATACGGAAAGGCATTGAACCGTCGACTCGACGAACTCGATCGCGCGGCAAGCCAAGTCTTTGACGTTCTGGGACAACAGGCTTCTTCGCTCAGGACAATGCAGACCATCGAAGAGCGAGTCGAGGACCTGAAGTTATCGGTGGAGACGCGAATAAGCGACATCCAAGCCACGGATTTTCCGGATGCCGTCGTCCAGCTCACTAACTCGCAGAATCTCTTGCAGTATACGTACGCGGTGACCGCCCAACTGACGTCGCTCAACCTTCTTCAGTTTCTAAGCTAGACCCCGAAGAGGCTGGCCGTGGATCGGAGCGACGTCACGTTCCGATTCGATCAAATGTTCGGAATGGTCCGCTCAGACAGTTTTTGACTGTTGGCAGTGCGATTCATCAGGCATTCATTCGAATAGCCTTTCAAATCGGCTCAAGCCTGACCTTCGCAACGTAGCCTTCCGTCGGAGTGGTTGCCGTTTTGCGAAGTCATGTATCAGGAAAGCAAGCATGAGCCGGCTTTTCAACAAAAGCTGCCAAGATAGAAGTCGACGAAAGCGTGGAGTTGCGGCGGTTGAATTGGCCGTCTGCCTGCCGGTCCTCGTCTTCTTGGCCATCGCGACGATCGATGCTTGCGGCCTGCTCTATCTGGGGCAAACACTCAAAATCGCGACGTTTGAGGGCGCGCGTGTCGGCGTCGTCCCGAATGCTGAGGCAACCAATGTGCGTTTCCAATGCGAAACATTGCTCAACGATCGCGGCGTAAGCGACTACATGATCCAGCTTAGTCCGGCCAATCCCGACGCTTTGGAGGATGGTGATTACTTTCGCGTCACCATCACGGCTGGCTACGGCGCGAATTCCTTCATGGGCAGCATGTACGGGGACAAAGTCGTCACCCGTTCGACCGCACTTCGTGCCGACTGACTTGCACCAGGTTTCCACATGTCGACTGAGTTATCGCCTTTATCCAATCAGCGTCATCGACGTTCCCGTCGCTCTCCAAGAGGAGGTGCGATGGTTGTCTTGCTTTGCATCTTGCTGCCTATTCTGCTCATCGTCGCGGCATTCGTGGTCAATTTGGCACACGTCGAATCAACGACGTTAGAAATCCAGATCACGACCGATGCAGCCGCGCGGGCAGCGGGTCGGGTTTACACAAACACGGGAAGCCACGCGGACGCGGTTGTAGCGGCTCAAGAAGCGGCCAGCCAGAATTCGGTCGGAAGCGGAGTCGTTGTGCCGATCGTGGCAAGCGATGTCGCAATCGGCCGTAGTTCGCGTAGCTCCTCGGACAGCATCTACGACTTCACACCCTCCAGCACCGGCAACGCCGTGCGAGTGACGACGCAGGCCTTGTACGACGGAAACGGCAACGCGGTCCCGACGCTACTCCCATTCTTGAGTTTTACTGACGGCATTCGTCCACTGAGAACCGCAGTGAGCACGCAGATTGACATCGACGTTGCGCTCGTTGTCGACCGGAGCGGTTCGATGGCCTACGCGGCGAACGAAACGGCACAGTATCCACCGGCACCGGCTGCGGCACCTCCTGGATGGTCCTTTGGTGATGCGGTGCCGCGGGAGTCGCGATGGCTCGATTTGGTGGCTTCGGTCGGCGTTTTTATTTCAGTCCTCGATGAATCGCCGCAACAAGAGCTGCTCGCACTTGCCGTCTACAACGACGATGACGATATCCTGGTGGACCTAACGGAAGATTACAGTGAAGTGATACCCGAGCTTGAAGACATTTCCAGGGAGTTCGAGTCAGGGGCAACGAACATCGGCGGGGGTTTGATGGATGGACTCAAAGCGGTCACCGACACGTCGAGATCAAGAGAGGACGCTGCCAAGGTGATCGTGCTGATGACCGACGGCGTCCACAACACCGGCTCAAGTCCGCATTGGGCTGCCGGCAAGATCGCCGAGAAAGGCGTCTACGTCTTTACGATTACGTTTAGCGATGAGGCCAACCAGTCCGCGATGCAGTCCGTCGCTGAAGAATGCGGCGGCCGACACTTCCATGCGGTCAACGGAGTGCAATTACAACAAGCGTTTCAGGAGATTGCAAAGTACCTTCCCAGTCTGATTACTCAATGATGCACTCCTCGTTCTCAAACCGATCGGCAGCGAACTATTCGGTCACCAGACGGGGCGTGACCTCGGTCGAATTCGCCGTGACACTTCCGATTCTTTTTTTGATCTTATTCGGCGGTTGGGAATTGGGCCGCGCCGTGATGCTTCGTCACGCAGCCGACCATGCTGCTTACACGGGCGCACGAAACGGAATCGTACCCGGTGCGACGTCCGCCATGATTCGTGCTCGAACGGCAGAACATCTCGACAACCTCGGGATCAAGGATTACGTGGTGACGGTGACGCCCGACACGATTGCCAGCGATACGACGATGGTCTCCGTTGATGTGACCCTTCCGATTGCCGCAAACTCATTCGTCTTGCCACAATTCGCATTTGGCAATTTGAGCGGTAGGTGTCAGCTGCTTACAGAAAGATCGCCGATGCAGCTCGCAGCCGATCTTCCTGAGCCGCCACCTCCGCCACCGCCGTCTTCACCCCCGTCTCCGCCTCCGCCCTCATCGCCACCATCAAGTCCGCCCGCACCACCGGGTCCGCCGCAACCCCCTAGTCCGCCACCTCCGTCATCTCCGCCGCCTCCGTCCAGCCCGCCATCGGGACTTTAGACGAAGGGGCGCAACTGATTAGACTGCCCCTTGGAGTTTGCAACTTCGTTAGGGCCAAAGGACAGCTGGGCGATGAGCAAGAAAACATGGGTCGCGCTCTTTCGGGGCATCAACGTCGGCGGGCGGAACCGCGCACCGATGGCCCGACTGACATCAGTTTTCGAGTCGCTGGGTTGTCGGTCGATCCGAACTTACATTCAAAGTGGGAACGTCGTCTTCGATGTGGGTCGACGTGGCAAGAAGGCGCTCACGTCTTCAATCGAAGACGCCGTAGAATCCGAATTCGGTTTCAGCGTCGCTGTGCTTTTGCTCACCGCCGACGAGTTGCTAACGGCGATCGAATTGAATCCGTTTCGCGATTCGACGGCTGACCAGAAGATGACTCATTTCTACTTTCTATCAGGAAGTCCCGAGATCAAGACTTTGGAATCGATCTCAGAAATTGCCACCGAGTCTGAGAAGTTCGCCTTGGAGGGAAGCGTGTTCTACCTCCACGCACCAGATGGATTCGGTACGTCGAAGTTGGCGAAGTCGGCCGAATCCAAACTCGGTGTCAAGGCAACGGCGAGGAACCTTAAAACGGTGTTGAAGCTGGAGTCGATGGTTTTGGAGACGAAGTGACCAGGATCAGTCACAACGTTCTTTCCAAGATTCAAGCCCGAGAACTTCGCTGATGAACATTTGCTGGGCGACCAGAATGGATTCTTGAAGCTGCTCCGCCGTTGCTTTTCCCGCTTCATTCTCGACCGTTAAGGTCCCGGTCGCGTCGCTAAGAAACTCGACCTTGAAGCCACGGTGGAAGGCTTGGCGTGCCGTCGTATCACAGCACATGTGCGTCATGTAGCCCGCGATCGTCAACGTGTTGATCGAATGTTCCTTCAACCAAGAATCCATTGATGTGCCGGTGAAAGCACCAGGCAGTTGCTTGTCGATCAACACATCTCGAGGCCGAGACTCAACTTCCTCGTGCAACTGCCACATCTCAGAGTCCTTTCGGAAGATCGGCGATTCAGGGTCTGCTTGATGGTGCCGCACAACCGCTGTTGGAATCGAGTGCGACTGAGCAAAATCCATCGTATCCAGAATGTTGGCAAGGTGTCCCACCGGATGTGTGATGGGCAAGGCACCCTCAAAGTACTCACGTTGAACATCGATGACGAGAAGGGCACGTCGGGCAGGCGTCGCGGACATAATGAACTCAGAGTTCTTGGAATGGGGAAAAGCTTGGAACGGCAATAGCCGTACAGTCAGGCAGTTGTTATTAAATTGCTACTGACCCGATTGGATAGGAGCCCAGGATATCGAGCCGGCGAGTGAATGTGGATAACCGCCCGATGGCCTTTGTCACGGTGGGGTCCATCCGATGACCGGAGAGTTCGACGAAGAACAAATACTCTGACCGGGTCTCTGGACACGGGAATGATTCGATCCAGGTCAAGTTGAGTGACAAGTCACTAAAGACATTCATGGCACCCGCGAGCGCCCCCGGCTTATGTTCCACTTGGAATAGCAGCGATGTCTTGTCGTCGCCGGTTGGCTCGGGTTCCGTTTTGCCGAGCACTGCGAACCGCGTGACATTTTCGCCGTTGTCCTCGATGTTCTCACTGAGCGTTTCCAAGCCATAAGCGTGACCGGCTGGAAGGCTTGCAACCGCCGCCACGTTCGTATCCGCAGCTGCGGCTGCTGCTGCCGCAGTTGTACTGCTCACTTCAATGCATGCCGCCGCAGGAAAGTTCGCCATCAACCAGTTGCGGCACTGCGATAGCGCTTGCGGTTTGCTGTGTATTTCTGTGATCTCTTCCCGGCGTCCGGATGCGAGCAAGTTGTGATGAATTGGCAGCAGGACTTCACCGCAAATCGTCATTTCTCTTTTGACGAACATACTGAGCGTATCCACCACGCCACCGTCGGTGCTGTTTTCGATCGGAACGATGCCGGAAAAAACGTCACCCCGATACACCGCATCAAATACCGCCGGAATGCTGGCTACCGGTTGAAAATCGGCCGCATCACCAAAATACGCAATCGCTGCGAGGTGGCTGTAGGAATACTTTGGTCCCAAAAAACTGATCGACCGAGAGGGAAAACTTCGCCGGCAGTAGCTATCGACATGGCGAAGCACCTGCTCCAACGCCTCCGTCGATGCTTCGTCCAGTTGCATTTCACCGACCAGCTTGGCGAACACTCGATTGCGTTCGGCAGTACTTGGCAGGTCGCCCGATTCAGCCAGTACGGAAGATGCAGCGACACGATCTGCGATTTGCCGCAAAAGTTCGCGGTCGATTTCATCGAGCGACTGGGAATCGGGCTGCATGAGCGTTTCGAATGTCTATTGCGTGACGAGGTTCTGTTGTGCGTCAAACAACAGTTCCGCAGGTTTGGAAAGGATCGTCAAGTCCTCACGAGTTTGGAGTTCCGGCAAAATCGCCTCGCTGCATTCCACTTCGGCAAGATCGAGCGTGTTACGAATCCGCAGCCACCTTCTTTGGTCAGGGCGGATGCTCGATTGCTGGCAGACCGCGTCGAGGACTTCGCGATCGTTGTCGAACCAAATTGGTACTGCTCCGCTTGTCGGGTGTGCCGCCGTTACGCAGTTCACTCGAGTCTTGACCGGATCCATGTCTTCGGTGACGCATCGTCGAGTGTACTCCGCAATCCCGATCCCGTTCGCGTTGCCTGCGCTGCGTTCGGTGAGCGAGCGGACGTAAATCTCACGAATCTTTGGCCATTCGTTCTCGGCGGGAAGCTTGTCATTCCACTTCCGTCCAACCACGTTCGTGTCCATACCCGTTCCGCTGATCTCCTTTCCGATCTCGTCAATGATCAAGAGTTCGGCCGAGCGGACGGGCAACTTCGCACTCAGCCCGATTGACCGAGTGAGCAGTCGCCTGTCGACTTCCAAAAATGCACGGGGCGAAGCGCATTCTACTTCGGCAATCTTCTTGTGAGCGTCCTCAATCACAGCGATGCCACAGGCAAGCGGCACAGAGCTGATGAGTTGAGGAACGACATCGTCGACAAGCCGTTCAAACTGGTAGCCATATTGTTCAAAGAGCGGATGGTAGGCTTGGGCCCCCAGGTGGTTTCCCATCCCGACCATCAGCATTTTGCAAAGGCCGCTCTGAATCTTTCCCAAAAGGCGAGTGTGCAGCTTTACTCGATTGATCGGAATGATGTGATCGGCTTGGAGGGCGACCGCATCAAAGAGGATAGGATGTCCTGCGCCCGACTCACCGATCTTCACCGTTTCGAGTGAGCTTCGAATCGGGCATTTGACAAGTGACTCGGTGATGCCGAGCGAACTCAATACGCGTTCTTGTCCATCGGCGGTGGCACCGCCATGGCTGCCCATCGCCGGCACGATGAATGGTTCCGCCCCACGGGCTTTAAGGGATCGAGCCAAGCAAGCGACCAACTCTTCAATTCGATCGATTCCTCGACTTCCGACGGCAATGGCGACGGCGTCCCTCTCACCAATCGCGGCAAAATCCTCGCTGGAACTCAGTGCCGCAACCAAGGCCTCATCGATGGATGGCACTGCGTGACTTGGCAAATCCTGACGGACTCGAAAGAACCGCGGAAAACTCATCGGGTCTCACTGGCCATTGATCTTGATGCGGGGAAACTTCGCGCGAAGCGTCCGGAGTCCATCCTTTGAGATCGCCGTTTTTTGAACGTCGAGGAACTGAAGCGAATTGAGTTCCGCCAGGGATGCGATTGACGCGTCCGTCACGTTCGTTCCCGTCAGCCAAAGCGTTTTTAACTTTTGCAAGCTGCGGAGTGATGCAACATCGGAATCGTCGCATGCCGTTTCGCTCAAGTCGAGTTCGACGAGGTTCGCGGAAAACGTCAGCCAATTCCCGATCCCCGGACCAACTCGCGATGACTCGAGCGAAACTTGTTCCAGGTTATCCATTGAACTCAGCAGTCGCTCAAGATCCGACCTCTGGACAGTTAGACCGGTCAGGTCAAGCCAACGGAATCGACTTGATGGCGGAACCAGCTCCAAAGCATCTGGCGTGACCGAACAGCCTGCCAAGCAAAGCTCGCTCAATTCACGTTGCGGCGGGTTCTCTCGAACGACGACATCATCAACGCGAAGGAAATCGATCAGGTACTGTTCGATGTTTTCAGTTGGTTCCGGAGGTTCAAGATCCAGCCTGACGCGGTAGAGATCGGCCAGCTTTCTCATCACCCAGCGGCGTGCACTTTGGTCGGGACCGTCCAACATGGCATGGGTGTAGGCGATCGAAAACGCATAAAACGTCGCTAGATCACCGCGAGTCTGTGCGGCCGCGCGACTGTCTTGCTTGAGTTCATCGAGTGCAACCACTTGTCGTCGACGAAACACGCGGTGCCTTGCGTATTGCAATCGCGGACTGTCCCAACCGCCGACCGTCGCCATCGCTTCACCCATCCATAACGATTCAAAGTAACCCGCGATTCCCTCGATCAACCAAAACCCCTGTTGTTCGCCCGGCATCTGGTCGCCGAGTTGCGATAGCGTGCATTCGCGAAAGAGTTGGTGGACGAGCTCATGCCGACGTGATGCGGCCGCGTCCTCGTTGTCACTGGGAAAGAAAAACGACGTCCTTCTTTCATCCGCGTAAAAGCCCGTTGATTGCTCGATCCCCGGAATCGACGACCCGAGCGTGGCCACGTAGTCGTCTAAGTCTCGAAGCAAGACAATTCGGAGCTTACGCCGGGGGCGTAAGCGAGTCGGTTTTGCCGCCAGCTGTTCCGAAATTGACTTGTCGGAACTCAATTTGGAAAGATGCAGAGCGACCTGGTTCTTGGTATCCCAAAGCGGATAGAACATTTGCGTCCAGACCCAGTAAACCCGCTCTAAATCTTCGGCCACGTTCAGCGTTTCTTCGCGAGAAGCATGCGAGAAAATCTGCAGGTGTGGCGTGTCGACTTGCGCGTAGGTTCCGGGCCGCCATCCCAGCCAACGCGGTGCCGATCGGCCGCGACTGATCTTCAGGACGAGCGAACCAGATTTCGATTCGAGCGGAAGACCAAGGTATTGCCGCAGAGTGCGGTCGCTCGGGTTCTCTGCGAACTCCTTCCAAAGCCGCAAGTATTGATCCCACCCGGCTACCTTCCAGTCGTCGCTCTTCTTGATTCCGTCTGACGAGAGTGATGGCTCCGTTCCGAATCGGAGCCCCGCATTGATGAACGGACGCTCTAAACGATTCTGCGAATCCGCTGCATCCGACCGTTGACTGGGAGGCACGACCGCAAAAAACCGGTCAGCTCCGGCGGCCGAAACGACACCACAGCAAGCTGTTAACAGAACAGCCGTCAAGCGAATAAGAAGCGGAGAATTCGCGCGGCGCTTTCGCGGGAGAAACCAAGGATCAATCATCCTCGGATTGTAACCGACGACGACACATCCGTCCCGGCTGGGTCAGTAAGCTCGCGAACCGGGATGGGATCAAGCGAGCTTACTCCGGGACGGATGTAGCCGGGGCATCTGAGCACCACTGCGTGAAAGGCACTTCAACTTTTCACGATTCGACGCTGCTGAGAGAGTATGTTGCCCCGGGAGAACGAGAACCTGTTGAGACGCGTCAGACTCTCCCTCACCGACGCGTGACGCTTGTTCGAGATGCCAGTTGCAGGTGCCCGTAAAGTGTCTGCGCGTCGCCGGAGTTCTGTCGTACGATGTAGAACTTTGCCCGTGGGCCCCTCTGGATGTCCGGATGTTCCAAAATGCCGGCCAAGTCATTGAGACTAGCGGTTTGCCATCCATGAATGCCCAGCAACACGTCGCCGACCTGGATACCCTGCTGCGCCGCGGCAGAACCGTTGCGGACGGAAGTGATGAGCAGGCCGCCGCGATAGGGCGTTCCCATGCGAGAGTTAAGTCGGTTCATGACGGTGCGCGATACAGGCTTCACACGCACACCGATAACTGCCCAGGCGGCATCGACGGGATCGCCCCCGGGGATCACCGTGTTGGCATCCGTCGACGTGAACGCCATGCGAATAGGATTACCGTTGCGAGCAACTTCAATGTTGGTTCGAACACCCGGTCTGGCTCGTAGCATCGCGAGGCCGAAGTCCAGCTTGGTACGTACCGGGCGGGAACCAACGCGGACCACGCGGTCTCCAGGCTTCAATCCCTCCCGTGCGGCAGGACTGCTGGCGGAGACATGGGAGATCGTGACGCCGCCTCCATCGCGTGATCCGTCGGTGGTTCGCAAACCCGTTTGCAGCCGACTGTCGTTGTGGTCTTCGATCATCGAAGAAACGATTCCTAGCACTTGGTCGATGGGAATCGCAAATGCAATATTCTGTGCGCCGACACGAACAGCGACATTCACGCCGATTAACTCTCCGTCAATGTTCAACAGAGGACCACCAGAGTTGCCCGGATTGATGCCGGCATCGATCTGAATCAGGTCGCGGTAATCCTGCGTATCGTTCACGGGTACATCACGATTCAATGCGCTGATGATCCCCTGCGTGCAGGTGTGGACATATCCATACGCATTACCGATGGCAATCACCGTTTCGCCCTTCATCAGGTCACGACTGGTACCAAGCGGGACGGTCGGTAGGTCGCGAGAAGTGCGGATCTTGACCAGAGCCAAATCGCTTCGAGGTCTTGCAGCGATTAACTCTGCGGTGGTGACAGTTTCATCATCCAGCGTCACGCGAATGTTGTCGACGTCTTCGACGACGTGATAGTTCGTGATCACGTATCCACTGGGATCGATGATGATCCCTGTCCCCATGCCGTTGACTTGACGGAAACTACCCGAGTCCGCGCCGGCCATCCCTGCAGCCGAATTACGTACCGTCTTCTGCCCGTGGAGGTTCACAACCGAGGGGCTTGCACGGCGGATCGCCAAGACGGTTGGAGTTTCACGACGCGAATCGGTAACACGCGTTGATGCGGCCGGCGCGAGTGATTCGACCGCCATGTCCTGAGCACCGAGCGTCTGCGGAACGATTGCAGACAACGACAATGCGATCGCAGCACTTCGAACCCACGTTCGTCGCAGCAACTTGAACAGTGGAATTGACGTATGAACAGCTCGGCCTGTAGCAACTCGGCCTTGAGAGTCGCGGCCGTGCGGTCGTTGGCGGGAGGCCGGGGAGAATTGGATCGGTGGTCGCATAGGTCCCCGTACCCGATGAGCAAACTTGACGCGATTGGGCGATTCGACCACGAATACCTGCGGGAAGGCGTCGTGGGCCGACAGCTGCCGGAGTGTCCGGCACGAGAGTCTCAATCGGACCAACCGCGACGATCCCTTGATGGCTCAGAGTGCATGCCGCAAGGTTTACCAACCTTAACAATTGCCCCCTCGTTTGGTTCACGACGTCAAGTCCTGCTCGGTGATGACAGTCGGAACACAAATAATCTTGAAGATTAAATCGAAGAATTGCCAAGATGCGTCCGGCTCAGCCGAAAGCAACCAGACAGAGTTAACGCGCCGAATGGGATTCGAACTAGCATGGTGAGTGATTCGTCAACGTTAAACGTCATGGTTGAGCCGCACGGCGCTAGCCGCGGTTGTCACCGAAAAACCGGGGCTATCGCCCAACGGCTCACGTAGCACGAACCCAAGAATCAATCGTTGACGAATCACTGGTCAGGAGCCGATTGCCCCGCGACTTGAAACGCTTTTCATTGGGATATCCGAGATGCAAACAGGCCTCGCGGAAGAAACTCACGTCCGAGACTCGATCGACGTGGCGGGGCTCCCCGCGCCCGCAAGTCTGACCACCGAGTCCAACTCTGTGGACGCGTCGAATATCCCGTACGATGCCGCCGAGACGCAGGACGAGTCCGAGCAGAACTTTCGCCGGGGTTGGATTCGTCGCGTGATTGGCGGCACGTTCGGGTTCTTTGGCGGCTGTTTTAATCTCGTGTCCTTGGTGGTGTGCCTCGCCGTCCTTGCCGCGATTCCGATTTTGCAGCTCATCGCGTTCGGCTACCTGCTTGAAGTTTCTGGACGGCTCGCGAACGGAGTCAAATTCTCTGAATCATTGCCGCACTTTCGAGCCGCCGGGCGAATCGGGCTCGTTGCAACAGCTGTGTTTCTTCTCGCTTTGCCCGTCCAATTGCTGGCCCATTGGGAAAGCGTCGCATCGCTCATCACTCCGGATTCCGCGCAAGCAACGGTCCTCCGATTCGGCGCGATGGCTGCTGCTGGGCTGGGCGTCTTTTACTTGGGCTGGGCTCTGGCGAGGGGCGGTCGACTTTGGCACTTTCTGTGGCCACAGCCGCTCAAGATGCTTCGGTCGGCTTGGCGGCCGAGCACCTATGCCGAACTACCCGACCAACTCTGGCAATTCACGAGTTCGCTGCGCCTACCGCATTACTTTTGGCTGGGACTTCGCGGTTTCATCGGCACACTCGTTTGGTTGGTTCCGGCGATCGTGATCATCACGGTCAATCGAAACGGCGCAGACGCATCGGTTGGAGTGATCTTCGCGCTGTCACTCGTCGCGCTGGGGGTCGTGCTCATGTATTTGCCAATGCTGCAAACTCATTTTGCGGCCGAGAACCGATTGCGATCGATGTTTCGGCTGGGGCAAATTCGACAACTCTTTTGCTTTGCCCCGCTGGCTTGGCTGGTGGCAATGGCGCTGGGGCTCGCGCTGCTCCCGGTTCCGCTGTATCTGCTCAAGATCGAGGCAACTCCCCAAGAAGTCGTGTGGCTGCCCACGCTGTTCTTTGTCGCGTTCATCCTGCCATCAAGACTGGGATTCGGACTAGCAATGCGTCGAGCCCGTCGCAAATTGAACGAATCGCAGTTCAAGAAGCCCCGCGGCTTCTTCGCGGCCTGCTGCCGCTGGACGTCTCGGCTCGCAATCCCGGCGGTAGTCGGCATTTACTTGGCATTTGTGTCGATTTCGCAGTATACGAGTTGGGATGGACTCGATACCTGGATTCAGCAGCATGCGATCTTGATTCCGATCCCATTTCCGGAAGGTGTTTAGGCGTCGATCGTGGCATTGCCGCGTAGACGCTGTAGACTTCTAGGTTGTAGAGACCCGCGAGAGGGTCGGTTTCTGATTTAGCTCCGATATCGCCCTCGGTAACAGGTTATGCCGCCGCGAAACTTCAACGTCGTGTTCTTCGCGATCGTGATCAGCCTGCTGTGTCACGTGACCTATCGAAAGAATCGCAGTGCCTCGATCCTGGGTGAAGCGATCGATCT
>JBCCOI010000015.1:0-32883 GCA_039025515.1 Planctomycetota bacterium | reverse complement strand
TGATGCTCATGTTTGCGAGGCGATTTCCAGGAATCTTGTTGCCCGACCTGCATCGAAATCCTTTCCGCATGACCTGGTGGGGTCTTTCATACTCACCAAGCGAGGACAAACCACTAGCGTAAGGTCTAAAACCCAATCGCTTGTAAGAGCAACGTTCTTCGAGACCTTCCGTATCACCATTGTCGGCAGCCGTGGCGGACTTCACGCTTTCACGCACGCACGTCGCCGTTGTAACACTTGGGCCGGTTGATTCGACAAGAAGCTCGGTAAGCTTTGCCGATCGTGACGGTCGATCGTCCGCTCCAAGTGTTTCGAAATCTCAGCGATGATTCAAGGCTGTTAGACGTCGCCTAAATGTTGGCGTCACCGCATCAAGCAGCCACACTTTCGATTGCAACACTGGAAATGAATTTAGCGAACTTAAAACCATGATGAACATCAAATTTGTATTGGTCGTCGTGATCTCGGCTGCAGTTTTGCCTTGTTTGGCAGCTGCCGACGATGCACTTCGCGTCTATCACATCGGTAACAGTTTGACTCGAAACGTGCCGCTGGAACGTGTGCTGCAGCTGTTCGAGTCGAAAGGGAGTCGATCTGAGAAAGCGTGTCAAGAATTTTTGGACGCGGGATTCACCAACGTGGTTAGCGTCGAAGGAGGCACGAGTGCGTGGGACGCCGCAGGCTTGCCCGTCAAGCGAGGAAAGAAAGCCATTTCGCTAGAACGTCAAGTTCGGATCTGCGCTGGCCTGATCACGCTTGGCGGCAGTGTTGCAGCCATCGTCACAGGTAGCGCTTACCTCGCTGGTATTCCTGCTTTCATCGGAGCCGGCCTGACGTTCGCCGGAGTCACGGACACCTGCGGGATGGGAATGATGCTTGCCAAGATGCCTTGGAATCAAGTCAAGGATGACGCGACTTGCTCGGTGCGTTGATCAGGCAGGCCAAACACTGGCGGCGCGTCAGTAGCGGCAAGGGTGCGCCGATTGGACGAGGATGCAGACATCATGGGATAGCCCATCGACTCAGGCAGCATGAACCCCCAGCCCAAGAGTTGACGATGCGCTAGGCGGATCGAAGCTGATGCTCGATCACTAAGTCGTTTGCGTCACTCGAAAGGCCATCGCGATCAATCCAAACCGTTTCCCCGAGACGCTGGTCGCCCAACTGCATCGACGGAGCTTCCGATTGCTTGAGGACCAGATTGACGTCCCAAAGGAGTTCGTCGCCGATGTAATTGCGAACCAGTGTGTGTAGACGTTGTTCGCTTTCCGTTCCCGGCAATAACCTCACAAAGTCTTGCCATCCGATCGGGCCGACCGTGATCCGAAACTTCTGCTGGCAGGTCCAGACGTGCGATCCCAGCGTACTGGCAACACCCAATGTCGAGTTGCCGGGTGATTCGCCAAGCCGGAACTGGCAATGCCGCGGAAGTTCGATCCAGTCACCGACGAACTCTTCGATCTGAACTGGAAGTCCAAAAAAGTCGCTCAGCATTGTGCCAAGTCCTTCCGGGTGGCGGACTTGGCTACTCAGTTGCGGCGCGTAGAAAAACTTGGCCAAGTCCGGGACGTTGTCGCGGTTCCGGGTCGACTCCATGCCCATCCCAAACAGTGAGCCGATATACATCGAGAAGCGATCGCTCTCGGGCCGATCGCGATGAACCGTCGGCTGACAATCCGCCCATGCCCTGTAGAACAACGCAATCATGCGATGATGGAAGACGTCCAAGAATGCCGAGAGCGTCGTGTCATCGTGATGACGAATTCGGTCTCGAACGTACTCCGTCAGGTGCAAGGGAAGTGCACCGTTTGGGCCGCACAGCCCAAAGAAGTAAATCCCAAGTTGCTGAATACCGTCTTCCATCGCAGAGAATTCAGCGACCGTCGTCGGCGCGAATTTCAGTGAGGGAATCTGCGTCAGCCGAATCGCCTCCTCGGATAATCGAAGTGATTTTCCGATTCTCGGTCTATCCGAATACACGCACTCCAGCATGCGGAGTGCATGGTAAAAGTCGAACCGAAAGGGCTCTGATTTAAGTCGCTGCAGAGGCGAATTCAAATCAGATGCCGCCGTCCCATTCGTGCCGGCCATCGCATAACCTCACCGCGTTCGGTGGTGCGCAGTACTGTTTCTGTAAATGAATTGATCGACACGTATTTCGCAAAGAACTCTCGCAGCACGGCTCCCAACAGGAACGCCCCGGTTCCTTCGAAAGCGGATTCGTCGAGCGTGAGTGTGACCTCCAAGCCTCTCGCGAAACTCAGTGGACCCGTGGACGAGATGGGTCGATTGACGGGTCTTGATGAAATCGTGCGGACGCCATCGATCTGTTTGTTGGCAAGGACGTTGTTCGCGTCACTGTAGAGCGAAAGCAGTTCGCGAAGCGCGGATGCACCCTGTGACTGGGAAACAAATCCGTTGTCCTGTCCCGCGTGGTGGTTGTCCCCGTCGCACAGCGATAGATAGTTGAGCGAAAGATGGCTGATCAGCCGCCATGTCGTCTGACCCTTCTCGTAGCTTTTCGAGGGTTCCGGCTTGGTGGGGCCTACCAAGCAGCGGATCGATTCGACGGGGGCACTAATCTCAAGCGTAAAGTCGGTGTCCGAGATTCCGACCGGCATCTGCAGTGGTAAGTCGCGATTGGTGCAAAGTGTTTTGATCGAAAGCTGTCTGAGGTCGTGTTCGAACGGAGCTTCCTTCGCATCAACCAAAGACAGGTAGGTCTCGCTGCCAATGTAACTCGATCGTGGCCCCGTTTTTCGTTGGTTTCCCGACAGCACTCGCGGCTTGCGATTGATCGTGTAATAAGCATGATCGCCGGCGCCGACGGCGGAGTCATTGACGCTGTAAAACGGATGAAACTCGCGTTCTTCGTTGTCGCTCGTCCCATACCCGTGCACGCCTCGGACTTGATAGACCTCGAAGTCTACCGGTCGCGTTCGATCGGGAACGACCTGGTATTCGGCGAAGCGGTCAGTGAGATGGATGCGGTCACATCGTTTCTCGAAGACGTTGATCGCGGGGCAACTGAAGAGCGAAAAGTGGGTTTCGTCCACGCGATTTGCCAATCGCGCGTCGGTTCGATCCAGCAGGATTGCCACATCCATCACGTGACTGGGGCACTGCGACGTGAATCGATCAAGTCCTCCCAACTCCGCGAACATGTACCGCTGCGGAAACGCGAAGTATTCCTGCAAGAGTCGATAGCCACTGAATGATCGCGAACCGAACGGAAGCAGCGCCTGGTCTTCCGCAAACCCCACCGGTCGTACACAGTCGTTCTCGAAACGGACATCCCAGGGGCCTTCGTTCCCGGCACCGCCTTTGCCATTTCGAACGGCGATTCCGATGGCACCGGACATCAACTGTTCATAGATCCTCATAGGCACATCCGTTCCGCCGCGGATGAACAGAGGAAGATCCTTCAGCGACAGTGCATCGAACTGCAGTCCCGCAGTCGCTTCCAACCTGACGACGAGAGCGGCCTTGACCGTCGCGTGGTCTGGAAGATTGAGCGCCGCGACGTCTCGGGGAAGGTAACTCGCTTTTGTTAGTTCTAGCGGCCAAAGCGTGACATCATGCGCCGTGCGGAAGAGGCATCGCGTTTGTTCGCCTTTCCCAAGCAAGCTTTTCAGAAGAGTGTGACGCGGAAGTGTAAAGCCATCGGCCAACCCACCTTCGGTGAGGTCGGGATGAAACTCGACGATTGCCATCGAAGGTTGCGGTGCGAGATAGTGCGGACACACCATCTCCAGCAAGTGTTGCGTGAAGCGAGGAAACTCCGCGTCCAGCTTCAGTTGAATTCGCGCCGCCAGGAGCGCGAAACCTTCGAAGAGACGCTCGACATACGGGTCCGCACACTCGAAGTCATCGATGCCCAGACGGCCCGCGATCTTCGGATAATCGGAGGCGAACTCCGCGCCCGTTTCCCGGACGAATTGAAGTTCCTGGTTGTAATAGTTCAGCAATCGCGGATCCATCGCTCTGCTCGCTATGCCTCTTTGATGTTGACCGATCCGGTTTCCAGATCCAACTCAGTTCGCAAGAAAAGTCGCTCGGGAATGGGACGCGACCAGAGCTCACCTTCGATCTCGAACGTGAGCGAGTTGGATGAGACGGCATCACGATCGACTTTGCCGCGGACTTCCAGTGTCTTTGGCAGAATTCTGGGTTCGAAGTCGATGATGGATTGACGAATGGTTCGCTGAACATCGATCACTTGCAGTCCCGAAATGGTTTTCCCGGTGAGGTCGGGAATCCCGTAATTCAAAACGCTTTTCTCGACGAATGGCAATTCCGAGAGGTCCTCTGTTGCCGCGAGATGACAAGTGTTCAAAAGCCACCCGAGGTCACGAAGCACGGCGGATCGGAGCTTGTGAATCGAAAACACGCGGCGGTCTCTTGATTCCCGCTTCTGCCTCGGACTGTCGTCTGACAATCGATCCAGTAGCGAGGGAAAGAGGTGCTCCTGCGTGTTGAGTTCAGCCATCGCGTTCAACCACCATCACTCGCGGACGTGAGGTTGGATGCCAGGCCGATCGAGGCCGACGAAAGTGCCGGCGCTTCGTCGTGCACTTCGGTCAGTGATTCGTCGTCCGCCGTTTCCGGCTGCACATCGAACGTGAGTTGGCATAGTTCCAGCAGCGGATAATCATCAACGTCGGTCGCGAACATGCGCTGGCCGAGACCAAATTGCGCTTCGTCACCATGCGCCGAAGTCCAGTCGGTCTTTCTCGCGAGTCGAATGGCTGCATCGGAGACAGATTCGGACCCGAAATACCGCGTCGGAATCATGGCGACGGTTTGCATTCCCGTGGCCAGCGTCAGATGAACCGGCGTCCACACGAAGTCGCGCAGGTCCGCGGGGGCCTCGAAGTCGATACGAGCAATGCGATCGATCGGAACCCAGTAATACTGCCCATTCAGAATGACCTCCAGCACCGGTCCCAACCGCGGGTCGGCGTCGGCGAGCCACTGGAACTCGCTGGTCGACTCATCCGCGAGTGTGAGTTGTCCGGCGGTGGCGGGCGCTTGCTCGAAGGCCTCGCTGCGCAAGCCTGCGGATTCGCTGAAGTTGCCACCGGCATGCAACCTGAGAGACTCGATCAAACACGCCAACCAGGGTGCGGGCTCGCCCAAAATCGTCGGCGAAGCTTTCCCGGTAAAAACGAGGTTGCGTTGTTCTTCGCAGCGGATGGCTTCGCGATAAGCCTGCACCATTGCAAGGTTACCAGGGTCCAGGTCGCCCGCGACTTCGAGTTGTTTATGAGCGCTATCCCACTTTCCAAACACGCTAAGCAGTTGGAAGAGGAACACACGATGCTTTGCGTCTGCCGGATCGGCTTGGACTTCTGATTTCAGCGTCGCGAGAGCCTCGTCGAGACTGCCCTGCTGAAGGAGTGATCGTGCGTCAGAGTTTGAGGTGGACATGTTTCGATTTTCCCGTGCGGGTCGAGCGTGTGCACGATCGGGCCGTCGCCGTTGGTTGGTGGACCGAGTTTCCGTGCAGGAGGAAGAAAGAACCGTCCGCAACGACAAATCGACATGCCGCATTTACAGCATGTCGACCGTCGTTTACGGATCGCTTGAAGGCAATCTGAGAAGTTTCTCCGGTGAGAACTATTTGTCCGTATTTTGGGCAATGTCCCACTTGAAGATTTTTTCCGGGCCGCCGGAACCGTCGGCCTTTTGCTCCTTGTACTTCACTTGCACTTTGGCAAAGTTCAGCACCACGTTTTCGGTGAGTTGGTCTTCGCCACCCGATCCGCCGGTGGAGACGGAGGAGACCATCACCTTGTTCATTTCGATGACCAAGTATTCCAGCGGCTTCTTGCCGGCCTTGCGGACGGTCAATCGAGCGTCGCTGAAGTGATCACCGTTTGCACAATAGAGCATCAGAATTGGCGACGCGGTGTCGACCCACTTCGTGATCGAGATGTCCTGGAAGGAAGCCTTGCCTGCACCACCACCGCCACCGGTGTGGAACGAGCCCGACTGAGACAATCCCCAGCTCCAAGAGAGAACATCAATTTCTCCCTTGTGATCTGCATCTTGTGCTTCGCCTTTGATTTCGCCCTTGAGGGCGAGAAACATATCAACTGCCATTTTTGAAATCCTATGTCAATTCAGGTTTTGATGTAGTTATCGAAAAGCAGGTGTCCCTGCGGGCGTTCGCCGACGCGCGACGAACGATCAACTCAGAATCAACCACCACCTTTCGCGGATGGCAGTTTGGATACAAGACGCAGCGAAACGGAGAGCCCCTCGAGTTGGTAGTGAGGGCGGAGGAAGAACTTCGAGGTGTAGTAACCAGGATTTCCTTCCACTTCCTCGACGACGACTTCGGCGGCTGCCAAAGGCTTCATCGCTTTCACTGTTTCGCTTGAGGTGCCGGGGTTACCGTCGACGTACTGCGTGATCCAGTCTTGCAACCAGACCTGCATGTCTTTTCGCTCTTTGAAGCTGCCGATCTTGTCCCGCACGATGCACTTCAAGTAGTGCGCGAAACGGCAGGTCGCGAAGAGGTATGGCAACCGGGCACCAAGGTTGGCGTTTGCCGTCGCATCGGGATCGTCGTATTCCGCCGGAGCGTGCAACGACTGGGCGCCGATGAACGCGGCGAAGTCAGAGTTCTTCTTGTGGATGAGCGGCATGAAACCGTTCGCTGCCAGTTCCGCTTCGCGGCGGTCGCTGATCGCAATTTCAGTCGGGCACTTCATGTCAACGCCACCGTCATCCGTCGGGAACGTGTGGCAGGGAAGATTTTCGACCGCACCGCCGGACTCGATGCCGCGGATTCGCGAGCACCAGCCGTACATCTTGAAGGAACGCGTGATGTTGGTCGCCATCGCGTAAGCCGAGTTCGACCAGCAGTAATTGTCGCTGTTGGCCGCGTCGGTGTCTTCTTCGAACGCGAACTCGTCGACCGGGTCCGACTTGGCACCGTAAGGCAGACGCGACAGGAAGCGAGGCATCGCCAATCCGATGTACTTCGAGTCCTCCGACTCACGCAGCGAACGCCAAGGTGCGTACTCGGGCGTTTGGAAGATCTTCGTCAAGTCGCGAGGATTGGTCAGCTCTTGCCAGCTGTCCATTTGCATCACGGACGGGGCAACACCGGCGATGAACGGCGCGTGGCAAGCGGCCGAGACCTTTGCCATTTCGCCGAGCAACTCGACGTCCGGCGGGCTGTGGTCGAAGTGATAGTCACCGACCAGGCAACCATAAGGCTCACCGCCGAATTGACCGTACTCTTCTTCGTACATCTTCTTGAAGATCGGGCTTTGATCCCAAGCGGTACCCTTGAACTTCTTGACCGTCTTGTGAAGCTCTTTCTTCGAGACGTTCATCACTCGAATCTTGAGCATCTCGTCGGTTTCAGTGTTGTTGACGAGGTGATGAAGTCCACGCCACGCGCCTTCCAATTTTTGGAATTCGTCGTGGTGCAAAATCTCATTGATTTGCCCACTCAGCTTGCCGTCGATCTCGGCGATGATGGCTTCAATGGAAGCGATCACATCGTCTGAGACCAGCGACGTTTGCTCGAGCGCTTGCTCGGCGAGTGTTTTGACGGCGGTCTCGACCGCTTCGCGTGCTTGGTCCGACTTGGGGCGAAACTCTTTCTGCAAGAGCGACGAGAAGTCGTCATCGTTGGTGTTGACGACAACCGCATCGCCGGCTGCCGCTGCCTGTGTAGCTTGATCAGTACTCATCTTTGACTATTCCTCGGTTTCAGCGGGTTCGGCAGTTTCGGCATCCGCATTCGGTGCTGCCGAGAGAGATTGCAGCAGAGCGGGATCTTGCAGCGCTTTGGCGAGCAGGGCTTCCGCGCCATCCTTTCCGTCCATGTATGTCAGCAGATTGCTGAGTTGCTCGCGTGCTTGCAGCAGTTGGCTTAGCGAATTGACGCGACGTGCAACGGCGGCCGGTGAGAAGTCATCCATGCTTTCGAAGGTCAAATCGACGCTCATGTTTCCTTCGCCCGTCAGGGTGTTGGGAACTTGGAACGCGACGCGAGGCTTCATGGACTTCAATCGTTCGTCGAAATTGTCGACGTCGATTTCCATCGCCTTCCGTTCCGCAACGGGAGCGAGTGGTTCAGCCGGCTTGCCGGAAAGTTCCGCCAAGACGCCCATCACGAAAGGAAGCTGGACCTTTTTCTCGGCACCGTAAACTTCCACGTCATATTCGATTTGAACGCGGGGCGCCCGGTTCCTCGCGATAAATTTTTGGGCACTAGCACTGGCCATGAGTGGCTCCTGGAGGGTGGGTAAGGGGCGAACTCGCGTCGCCGTCGGTTAACAGTTGATGGATCTCACCAGCTCGAAGATTCTTCTTCCTCGGCCGATGAATCCTCCGTCTCTCCGCTTCCAGCGACGCTGTTGGCGTAGTCTTGCACGATCCCAGCGCCCGCCCCCAAAGCCTCCGCGTGGGAGACCGCTCCGGGAGCGAGGTCGATGAGAATGTCCATAAAGCTCTTCGTTGCCAGTCGCTGTGCGCGAAGCAGCAGGATCGGCAGCGGACTTGATGGTTCGTTGACTTCGTAGTACTCGCAGACTTGTTCAAGCGCGGCGATCGCTTGTGCTCGAGACTTGATCTTGGTGCCGGGTGCAAAGCCATTCGCTTGCCCGGTGGCGACGGCGATGCCTCCCGCCGGCCCGTTCGTCTCGACAGCCTCTCCGTCCCGCGACTCATCCGCTGCGGCTTCGGCATCGACGTCGGAGATGACGCCGCGGCGAGAGAGCTGATCTTTGACCAGCTCGTTCATTTCACGAAGTATGTTTCGTGTCGATGCAAGGCTGACCGCCCGTGAGGCGCCAACCTTCTCGGTAACGAATTGATCGATGGCCTGAATGTGTTCGGCGGCTAACCGAGTCGCTTCCTCGGTTGCTTGAATGGAATCGATATCGGCGTCGGTGAAGGCAGCTTCGATTGCTGCGACCGTTGGGCCCGCGGGTGCGGACTCGGTTGCCTCAGGCTCGTCTTCGGCCCAAGCACCGGACGAGGACTCCTCTTCGGCATCTGATGAACTATCGCCGGCTTCATGAGCAGCCTCCCAATCACGGAGACTAAATCGGCCCATCGCACGGGAAGCCACAAGGGCAACTTCACGCAGTTCGCGAAGCAACGTCTCTTCGTCACTCAGCGTGACGAGCGTGTTTGTTCGATAAGTCGGATCGTCATCATCGTCGTGATCCAATTCGGGATGAACGTTGTCCCAGAAGTTTTCAATGAGCCCACGAAGGACGCGGATCGCGTTTTCAAATCCGTCGATGCCGACTTCGTGCAAGGAAGCTCGTGCCCACGTTACCGCGACACGCATGTCGCGCGTACGCTGCATCAGCGCTTCGGCACGCTTCTTGACGTCTTTCCAGTCAGGCTCTTCGGCCGCGACGATCGTGTCGCCGTATTGCTGCTCGGGTTTTCCCTGCGTCGCACGCTCCATCTCGCCGAACTCAGCGTCGTACTCGAGATCGGGGCCGCACGGATCTTCATCCGAGAGGGGTGCTAACAGAGCTTCGATTTCAGCTGGATCCATCTTTCTGCTTGGCAGCGTCAAAAGTGTTTAACGCTCTGCCCCCGCTGTATTCAATCTCATGACATGGCGGGGCCGAGCTTGACTCCTAAGACCCTAGGACACGTCTACGACCTTGCAGAAGAATTCGGGGTCGGTTCCACGAATCGAATGACTCGCATCAGAAAATTCGGGTCCTGCAGGTGTTGCAAGTGAAGCAGGCACCCACCGATAGAACCGCGGCTATCGCCCATCGGCTCAGGCAGCACGAATCCCAAGTGAGCCGAAAAGGAGCGATGCGTTAGAAGCCGAAGGCGATGTCCATTCGGAGCATGCTTTCGTACCAGTGGTTGCTGGTGACGGTCAGGCCGGCACCGAAACCCAACTCGAACACACCGAGATCGCCACCGGCATCGCGAACGATTCGTACGCCGGGATAGAGATTGACGATGTTCAGTCCGTCCAAGTTGTTGACGTCGGCGATGCCGAGCAGATCGCTCGGAACGGTTTCGCGACCCGACAGGACGGACCACCCGACAACCTCGAACGTTGGGATGACCGCGAAGGTATCGCTGTCTCGCAGGATTCTCGCGTAGCCGAATCCGTATCGCAGGATCGGTCCAGAATGATCCGGATCACCGGCGATCGGGAACCGTAGCTTCAATTCGCTGTGCATCATGGAATGACACGAGCGTTGATAACGAAACAGGAAACCCGGTTCCATTGAAGCGTGTCCCGTTCCTCGGCCGCTGGCGGGTGCCCCGGTTGCAAGCTGGTTTCGAAGAACCTGCGTCATCTGGAATTGCTTCCCCGTGAACAGCACGGTCTTGGTGGTCAAAACCATGTCGCCAAACCCGCCCGAATTCCCCAGAGTCGTGGGGTCGACGAAACGGAGCGGTAATTCAGTGGTAAGCGAAAACTTGTCACCGCCAACCTCGCTGATCAAGCGAATGTCCTGGTAGTCGACCGATGACTCTGGCGGTGTGGTTAGCTGTGGGCCTCGTCCACCCAACTTTGACCAGAGAAACTCGGCGCGGTCTGGATTCTCCCAGTCATAACCGGATTCAAATCGAACGCGAGTGTGGTTCTGCGGTTGTGAAGCATCCATTTCAAAGAGCGCGAACGGTAATCGCTCGGCGCCAACACCGACGTCGTAGGGTCTCGCTCGCCCGCCGGTCAGATAGCCAAGCGCGTTTGCGACGGGTCGACGTCGGCGTTGTTTGAAGTCCGATAGCATTTGCGAAAGTCCGATATCTTCGTACCACGGACTCTGATGAGCGGGATGCAGTGGCGTCTGTTCGATCGCGATCCTGTCTTCCTGCAGAGGAACGGGCGAGAAGGCGTCGGGAGGCGTCGGTAGAACGGGACGAAACTCGTCCTCGGCCACATGAACGCGGGGCGTCAGGATCTGACGGCCCGCAGGATCACGGGCCGGCACGGCGGGTTCAAACACCAAGGCGGGGCGTTGCTGTCCGCCTTGAAACAAAGATGGAATACGAGTGTATGAACTCTCGAATGGAACTGTCTCCAATGGCTCTGGGCCATGAACGCTTCCGGGGCTATCGCACGAACCATCGTCACTTTGGATGAACGCCGGCTCGGCATCGAAAAACGTCGGTTCGCCAAACACGTCCGCTTCCGAACTCGGCACGAGCACTTCGACGTCAAGGTCTTTGGCGTCGAGGTTTTCGGCGTCGAGGTTTTCGGCGTCGAGGTTTTCGGACGGTCGTTGCAACGCGTCAGTGGACTCTGGCGGTGATGGAGTCGTTGGCTCGGGTACTGCTGAGACAACTGGTGGGAGTGTCAATGACTCGGTAGCGGTTTCGTTGCTGTACGTGTCGCTTGCAGATGTTTCCACCGGAAGCATCAGCGGCGTGCCGGCTCGCGACGGTTTTCCCTCAGCTTGGCCGGGAGGAGGCAGCAACAGTGATTCCGAAGACGCCTCTTGAGCCGCGGTTACTTGTCGGGGCTCCGACGCTCGTTGAGCAAGAACGGCAAAGGGATTGATCTGGGCGATGCGATCCGATGGAGACGACGGGTCCGGTGAAACATTCGCTTCACTCAAGAGGCGACGCGGCGGTGACTCGCTTTCGATCATTCCGCTCGTCAGATCATGTTGAGCAGTGTCCAAACTCTCTGCGAACAACAAACCCGTCGACAATGGCGGTGCGGGTGTGATCGTTGCGACACCCGCGGTCTCAATCGCCGGTTGTGATGGTTCTGACTCAAAAGTGGCCGGAATCTGTGTTGCGTTTGCTTTCGCGGCATGCGTCCGAGCCCATTCCTTCACGTAGGAGGGAATGTACTGGTCTTCAGCGGCCAGATCTTCAGCGGCTAAATCCTTGATGGCCTTATCGTTGGCATTTGCCACGGATTCCGGCGGCTCGGCAGTCGTGCGTGTCGAAGCGAAGAAGACACACCAACAGCCGCAAGTGATCCATAGGACGGCACGAAACGTCACTCGCCGACGCATTACCAAACGGTTCTCGATCTCGAGGGACGATCCATTGCTGTACATCACGAAAATCCACGCTCGAGGTGACTTATCGGACGCCGCGGATATCACGGGTCATCCCAATTAGGCAGTTTTCTCTGGTTCTTGGAGCTCGAACGTCCGAAAGACACCAAACGGGCGTGTGCCCTTCCGTGGAGCTTGGTGAATTCGTAGCCAGAACGAGAGTGCTTACCGTCAATGAACCATCCACCCGTGCATTGGTATCAGGGTCTATTCGTCCGGCCACAGCACTTGCAGGCCGCCGATAGACACTACGCCGAACAAACGCATCTCTCGCAGAGTTGGGATCATCCATACGGTTACGGAGTCCATTCGCTGAGAATTAGCCGCGATGCATTCGCGAGCGGGCAGTTTCGAGTCGAGCAACTCGATGCCCGGATGCGAGACGGAACGCTCGTTCGACTGGACAGCGGCAAAGAACTCGAAGTTGACTTGAAAGCGGCATTCGATGCCGAGTCCGACGATGACTCCGAATCGTCGTTGTTGGTGCACGTCGCGATTCCGAAGTTGAATCTGGGTGGCGAGAACGTATCGGGTGGCGAAACAAACGGAACGGCCCGGTTCTCGCAGATGCAGCTCAACGTGCTTGATGAGAACGGCCAAGATTCCGGCCAGCCCGTTGGTTTTCGAAAGCTGAATCTCAAACTGCTTGTCGGCCAAGATGTCTCGGGCTACGAAGTTCTTCCGATTGCTCGCGTCAAGAGTGCGAGCGAACGCGACGTGCAGCCAACGCTGGACGAGACCTACATTCCACCGATCTTGTCGACGCACGCGTGGCCGCATCTTCGTCGTCATTATCTCCTAGGAATTCGCGACGTGTTGGGTGGCAACATGGACTCGCTCAGCGAGCCCGTGCGGCAACTGCGAGTCGGGCAACACAGCTTGGAACCTGCGGATTCGGGGCGGGTTTCCATGCTCGATCGTCTCAACGAGGCATACAGCACGCTGGACGTGATGGCTCCATCGCTTGGCGTTCATCCGTTTGATGCCTACACGGAACTTGCACGGATTCTCGGGCGGCTTTCCATCTTCTCACCGGGACGCCGCGCGGTCTCGGTCGAGCCTTACGACCACGACAATCTCGGATTCATCTTTGCGGATATCCGCGAAAAGATCCTCAACATTCTTTATGCAACACAGTTCGACGAACACCTGCGCGCCAACTTCGAGGGGCACGGCTCGACGATGCTGGCCAAGCTCGGGCCCGAATGGTTCGATCCCGATTGGGAGTGGTATCTCGGTGTCGAGCGGGGTGGTACGAGCGAGTCCAACCTGCGCGACTTGCTCGAGAACAGCAGCGACTGGTACTGGGTGTTCGGCAGTGCCGATCAAGTCGAAGACCTGTTCCGCGTCCGGCAAACGGGCCTCAAACGTGAGATCGTCAGTTCGACGATCCCGGATCTTCCGTCGCGTCAGTATTGGACTTACTACCGAGTCTCCCAGGACGAGTACGACTCGCCCGCGTGGGCGGATATTCGTCGAACGCAGTCGGTCGCCATGCGAGTGAGAAACTTTGACGAACTGACGGGGGCCAGGCATCTCGATGTGGCGACACCGGATGGAAATCGCGCGCGTCTTCGATTCGCCCTCTTTGCCATTCGGTCGTAATTCATGACTCCACGTTTTGCCGAAGCGGTCGATCCGATCCTTTTGAAGGTGTTCTCTTTGCTGGAACGCATCGATGGAGGTACGTCCGTTTCGCCGGCTGAAGAAAAGCGTGATCTTGAGAAGTTGATCCAGCAGGCCGATTCTCGATTGGACGGCCACTCGGATAGTTGGTCCTTTGCCAAGTACGCGTTGGTGTCCTGGATCGATGAGATGCTGATCGATGCCCACATTTGGCCCGGGCAGGACTGGTGGCGTGACAATGTGCTGGAGTGGTCGCTGTTTCAGACGCGTTCGTGCAATGATTCTTTCTATGTGAAAGCAACCGCCGCGCTAAACTCCGGATGTGACGATGCAGTGCAAGTCATCTACATCTGCGTGATGCTGGGTTTTCGCGGCCTTTATCGTGATCCGCGACTCAGCCGCATGTTGATTGATAAACATGGTCTATCAGCAGACCTCGAATCATGGAGCGGCGAATTCGGGCACGCCGTGGGGCAAGCACGTCAACGATGGAATGATGCGACTGCGGGTCAGCAATGCCAACGTCAGATCGAGACGGCCGTGCCGATGTGGCGGCGATCACAGATCGTGTGGCCGTGGCTGATCACGATGATTCTGGCCGGACTGCTCGTGCTGATGTCGTTTCGCGGATAACGCGATTAAGCGACGAATCAGCCTGATCGACAAGAGAGAACAGCCCAATGAGCGATGAAGAGTCGAAGGAACCGCCCAAGCGGCGATGGTACCGGCGGATCCTGCCGCGAACCGTGGCCGGTAGAACAGCCGTCGTCACCGCGTTGGTCTTGATAGCGACGTTGGTAACGGTCTGGTCGATCAGGGCGTTTGGTCCCGACAGCGTCAGCTTGCGACACGCGATGACGTTCACTCGAATGGCGGTCGAGTTGGCGTTGACGGCCGCAATTCCTTGGGCGATCTATCTCGGGTTGTCACGATGGAATCAAGTCATTGAAGGCGTCTATCCCGATGTCGATCGCGCTTGGCAAGCCGGTGTCGAAGCGCTGGAAGCACAAGGCGTTGATATCGCCGACCACCCGCTCTTCTTGGTACTCGGATCGACCGATACCGATTCTGAAAGAGGCTTGATGGATTCGCTCGGATCAAAGCTGCGATTGCATGCGATCCCAAGCGAAGTCGGCGTCAATCAACCGCTTCAGTGGTATCTGACCGACGATGCGATCTATTTGTTCTGCCCGGGAGCGAGCGCGCTAAGCGGTCTAATGGAACGATGGGTCAACCCCGAATCTAGAACGGTGATCAGTCGTCCGCTTCCGACGCGAGCTGTAACGAGTGAGGGATCGACGCCCTCCGCCTCAACGAAAACGAATGTGAAGCAGGATGTCCCGGCGCCTTCTACAGCACCACCGCCTGCGGATCATTTCATGGGGACACTTCAGTCAGGTGCACTTTCTAGCTCATCTCGGCCCAGCCCATCGGCTCCCGTGGAAATGGCAAGATCGAGTACTCAGCCGGCACCCGCCGCATCGGCGGCACCTGTCAAATCGGTGACCAGCGCGATGCGTCCAATGCCGTCCTATCAAGGCACACTTGCACTCGGACAACTGCCACAGCTCTCGGAGATCTCCAAGAGTAATGAAAGAGCAGACGACGATACGACGCTCGGTCCCCTGCGTTCCAAGCGACCGAGTGTTCAGCAGACGGTATCGAAGTTAAAGGCCGAAGGTGTTGAGAAAGAAATTGCCGAGTCGACGCGTTCGAAACAAGATCCTTCGCATGGGACCGATCGAGTGGCACTTCCGGCGGCTCTCGATACATCGGACCAGATACCGAAACTCAAGTACGTTTGCGAACTCCTCACCCGAATTCGTCGTCCGCGATGCGGCATCAACGGCACCGTGACACTGATTCCGTTCGGTCTCTCCAAAGTGGGACCGCTTCAACTTTCCGCGATCTCACAGTCCGTCCGAGGCGACGTCGAAACTATCCAGGAAACGATTGGTGTTCGTGCTCCGGTCACTGCAGTTTTGGTCGGTCTTGAGCAGGACAAGGGATTCAGCGAATTGGTCCGGCGTCTCCAACCGAACTTGCTTTCACGGCGATTGGGCGGTCGCTTTGATCTTCGCAGCAAACCCACGCCCGAAGAGCTGAACCTTCACAGCGACCGATTGTGCGATGCCTTTGAAGACTGGGTCTACCGCTTGTTTGGACGCGAAGACGCGCTCGCCCAGCAACGCGGTAATCGCAAACTGTACGCGCTCATCAGTCGGATTCGTCATGAACTGAAGCCTCGGTTGAGGATCGTTCTTGGTCAAGCCTTCGGTTGCCAGCCGACAGATCGAGTGAGCGATTCGGCGGACGACCGCTCGTTCTTCTTCAGCGGTTGCTACTTTGCTTCCGGTGGCGTTCAAACGGGTAAGCCGGCATTCGTTCAAGGCGTGATGCGAGACAAGTTGATTGACGAGCAGTCTCAAGTGCAGTGGACCGGTACGGCAAAACAGAGGCAGAGAATCTTCCGGAGTGCGGTCATCGCGGGTTGGTTCGCTGCAGTTTTGTTGGCCGTGTTATTGGTGGCAAAGTGCTTCCTTGGTTGAATCGAAACGTTTCTCATGCAAGTTCCAAAACGACGCAAACGTCGGCCCACCAGTCGATCTCGCACAGTATCAACTGATGAATTGCTGGTAAGTGCGATCGGTGCTCATAAAGATGGCAAATTCGATCTCGCGGAGAAGCGATACCGGCAGGTTCTTGAGCAACAGCCAAGGAACATCAATGCACTTCACTTCCTCGGCGTTCTGAGCCACGCGAAGGGTAACTCCGATGAAGCGATTCGCATGATTCAGCGAGCTTTGTTTTTCGACCCGGACTACTTGGCGGCACGCATTAACTGCGGAAACGTACTTAAAGAAACGCTTCGATTCGCAGACGCCGAAACACAATTTCGAAAAGCGATCCTGCTAGATCCGAAGTGCGGCGACGCCTACAACAATCTGGGCACGGTTTTGAAAGCTCAAGGTCGCATCGATGCCGCCGTGGCGGCGTTTGAGAAGGCCGCGGCGATGCTGCCGAACCGCGCCGAGGTTTATCAGAACCTTGGCAACGCATTAAAGAAGACCGACCGAATCGAGGACGCTCTGACCGCTTATCGTCGGGCGATTGAGATTGATCCGCGCCAAAGCAACGCGCATCTCAATCTCGGCCGGGCGCTCTATCGTTTTGGCCGCGTGGATGAGTCCGCAATCGTCTATGAAAAGTGGCTGGAGATTGACCCGGACAACTCGATCGCGCTGCACATGCTTTCGGCTTGCCGAGGAGGCAACGTGCCGAGTCGCTGCTCCGATGAGTTCGTGCGCGAGTCTTTCGATGCTTTTGCAGAAAGTTTCGATGAAGTGCTCGAGCGACTCGAGTACCGCGCTCCGGAGTTGGTGTCGCGGGCCGTCGACGAGGCCCTGCCGACCGGAGCCGCTGATTTACGCGTGCTTGATGTCGGCTGTGGAACCGGGCTGTGTGCTCCGAAACTGCGGCCGCACGCGCGTGAACTGACGGGAATCGATCTGTCGCCCAAGATGGTTCAGAAGGCCGAAAGGCTGTCCATCTACGACTCGCTCGAAGTCGCCGAGTTGACGCAATACCTGCTCGCAAATGCGAATGCATTCGATCTGGTCGTGGCCGCCGATACGCTTGTGTATTTCGGCGATCTCGACGACGTGTTCGATGCGGCGCACGCGGCGATGCGAGACTCGGCGCTATTCGTGTTTACTGTCGAAGCGCATCGTGAGGCTGCGACGTTTGAGCTGCGACCCCACGGGCGGTACAGCCATTCGGAGAGCTACCTCCGAACACGATTGCGGGATTCGGGTTTTCACGTGTCCGCCCTGAAGAATGAAATCCTTCGCATGGAGGCGGAGAAGCCGGTTGAGGGATTCGTTGTCACGGCACAACGATCCGCTTGAGCGGAAATGATCTCTGTGCCTGCTCATGCGAGTCCGGTACAATCCGCGCCGGCGGATGACCATCACTTGGAGGTCGACTGTCGCGTCATGACTGCATTTCCATGAGAAGTGCGGCGTCTTCGCGACCTTGTAGGATTCAACGAGACAACACCGATGAGCTTAAGCCAGAAACTACGCCCGGTCCAAGTTGAGTCGCCGTTCGGTGCCGACGAACTTTTGTTTTACCGAATGACCGCCAAGGAAGAGTTGGGACGGCCGTTTGAGATTGAGCTGGAGTTACTGTCGAGCAACCATCAACTTGATCTTCTCGATGCACTCGGCAAGCCCATGACCGTCACGATGGAAGTCAGTGGCGGCGGTAGTCGAGTGTTCAGCGGATGGGTGAATCGTTTCACCCAGGCGGGAACTCAGGGGACGCTAGCGAAGTACCACGCAACGCTCGTGCCCTGGCTTTGGTTCCTGACACGTTCCGCGGACTGCCGAATCTTTCAAGAGAAATCTATTCCTGAAATCATACAGGAAGTCTTTCGTGATCACGGTTTCACCGACTTCAAGTCCAGCCTCGGTGAGAAGTACACAAAACGCGAATACTGCGTGCAGTACCGTGAAACGGATTTTGATTTCGTGAGTCGGTTGATGGAGCAAGAAGGGATTTATTACTTCTTCGAATATGCGAAAGGGAAACACACGCTCGTGCTCGCCGACGGATACTCGGCACACAAGGCAGCAAAGGGATATGACAAACTTCCCTACTACCCGCCTTCGAATCTAGATAGGAGAGAACGAGAGCATGTTTATGAATGGTCCATCTCACAATCGGTTCAGACCGGTGCTTATTCACTCAGTGACTTCGACTTTGAGCGTCCCAAGGCTGATTTAGTTGCGACCTCGAAGGTCTCTCGCAAGCATTCACATGCGAATATGGAGGTCTTTGATTATCCGGGCGAATACCTTCAGACCAGCGACGGCGAAAAGTACGCCCGCAAACGAATCGAATCTCATCAATCTAAACACGAGCGTGCCGAAGGAAGCGCCTTCGCATTCGGGATGTCGGCGGGGAACCTTTTCAAACTCGATGGGTTTCCAAGATCCGATCAGAACCGAGAGTACTTGCTCGTCTCCACCACGCTTGAAGTTCAGAATAACGAGTACGTGTCGGGCGAATCAGATAACGACACGACGTGGAACTGTGAATTCACTTCGATCGAAAGCAAGCAGCCCTTTCGATCGGAGATGCTAACTTCCCAGCCCATCGTTCAGGGCCCCCAGACAGCCGTCGTCGTCGGCAAGAAGGGCGAAGAGATTTGGACGGACAAATACGGCCGCGTCAAAGTGCAATTTCATTGGGACCGACTCGGTAAGAAAGACGAGAACAGTTCGTGCTGGGTCCGGGTTGCTCAAATGTGGGCCGGTAAGAAATGGGGCTCCATCCACATCCCTCGAATCGGTCAGGAAGTTATCGTCGAGTTCCTGGAGGGTGATCCGGATCGGCCGATCGTGACGGGGCGAGTTTACAACGCCGACGAAATGCCACCCTACGACCTTCCCGCCAACCAGACACAAAGCGGTATCAAGTCGCAAAGTACGAAGAAGGCAAATAATAAGAACTTCAATGAGTTGCGGTTCGAAGACAAAAAAGATGCCGAACAGGTGTACTTTCACGCCGAACGTGACTTCGAGAGAGTCGTCGAAAACAACGACGTCCAAAAGATCGGTTTTGACAAACAGGAAGACGGTGACCAAACGATCGAGGTCCATAACAACCAGAAGATCGTGATCGGCAACAAGGATTCAAAAGACGGCAGTCAAACGATCGAGATCTACAAGGATCGTGATGAGACGATCGCCGAAGGTGATGTCACCACGACCATCAAGAAAGGCAAACGAACGACAAAGGTGAAGGGAAATGACGCGTTGACGATTGAGAGCGGGAATCAAACGATCAAAGTCAGTTCGGGGTCGCAGTCGATCACGGCGGCTCAGTCCATCACGTTGAAGGTCGGATCGAGCAGCATCAAAATTGAACCCGCCGCGATCACCCTCAAGTCGGCTCAGATCAAGATCGTTGCCGATGCAAAGATCGACATGAAGGCTCCTCTTGCAGATTGCAACGCTTCAGGTGTGCTGACGCTGAAAGGCGGCCTCACCAAGATCAATTAGGAACGAATCCGGTTTTTCTCTCCGCAGTATCCACGCCGAGTCGGTAAACATGAGACTGATTCTTGAAGTAACGTCGGGACCAAGCGAGGGTCGAATGATCCCGTTGCAGGCGGGTGAGATTGCACGCTTCGGACGCAGCGACTTTGCGGATGTCTGCTTCCCCGGAGACGCCGACATGGCGGAAGTGCATTTCGAACTTCAATGTGAGTTGAACGGATGCTCGCTGCGAGACGTTGCCGGTGACGGGCAAACGCTGCTTAATGAAAAACCCGTTTCTGAATCAAAGTTTGACAATGGTGACGTGATCGTAGCCGGGCAGACCCGCCTGCTAGCCACGATCGAAGGAATGATCCTCCGCGAAGATCAGCCCGCAGTCAGTCCGGCAACTCAAGAAACGCAGGCAGAAGAGCAGAAGGGGGCACCGCTGGCGATTGATTTTTGCCAGTCTCTGGATCTGGAAGAGGGTTCGCTAAGGCTACTGCACCCGGGCATGAGTGTTGCCGCCTTCGTCGAGGAGTTGACGAAGAACGAGCAGTTCCCGGATGCGATTCGTGTGCTTTCCATTTTCCTTCCGAAGCATGAGGCAATCGCTTGGGCGCACCACAGCGTGCAACTCGCCAGCACACGCGAGTTGCCCGCCGCCGACCAAGCGGCGATGGATTCGGTGAAAACGTTTCTGAACGAACCGAACGAGGAAAACCGGCGGGCAGCCCACGCCGCGGCTGAAGCAACGGATTTCACCAGCGGTGCTTCTTGGGTCGCTCTCGCCGTATTCTGGAGCGAGGGGAGTATCGCACGCGAAGGATTGCCGGTAGTCGAACCCGATGAGCAATTATGCGGCCAAGCCGTCTCGGGTTCACTTTTGATGACGGCAACGTCCGGAGATCCGACCAGGATCAACGATCGCTATCGCAAGATCCTTGAGATCGGATTGGAGAAAGTCACCGCGTCGGCTTGATGATGTCACAAGCAAAAACCCGGGACGAATCACTGGTGCATCGTCAACGTTGACGATGCGTGCTAGCGCGTTGCCTTGGCCTTGCGGATCATTTCGAGGAATTCGGATCGATAACCCGACACGTCGCCATCGGCACCTTGTTCCGCAAGCTTCTCGATAAGGTCGAAGGTCGTTTGTCCGAGATGTTCCGAATTTCGAAGCAGCATTCCAAAGCCGGCCACCGCCACGGCAAACTTGAAATCACGATCAACCGCTTCGATGGTTTTTCCTCCATCACGGATCGGCATCGTGATCAAACGGCTGGTATCTTCCTCGGGGAGCTTGTAGCGAAGCTTGAGTGTCAATAACTCTCCGTCGCCAGCCTTATCACTCAGCCGTACCGGTTTCTGGTATCGCAACGAATCGACTTCGGGTTTGGCGGCCGTATCGGCTTCTTCATCGGTAGCGCTGACTTGGTCTTCGTCGCCCGCCGGCACGATTTCGTAAAGAGCCGTGACGCGGTGTCCGGCGCCGATTTCACCTGCATCTTTCGTGTCATCGTTGAAGTCCTTGGCAGCAAGCATGCGGTTCGCGTACCCGATCAAACGGTAGGACGCGACTTCGGCTGGATTAAATTCGACCTGAATCTTGACGTCTTTTGCGATCGTGACGAGCGTTCCTTGCATTTGATCGACAAAGACTCGTCGCGCTTCATCTTCGGTATCGATGAAGGCGTAGTTGCCATTCGCCTTGTTGCTGATTTGCTCCATCATTGCGTCGTTGTGATTGCCCGTTCCGAATCCGAACACGGACAAGAAGATGTTATCCTTCGCGTTTTGCTCGGCAAGCGTCACGAGCTCATCCGTTCCCGTCAGCCCGACGTTGAAGTCGCCATCGCTGCAAAGAATGACCCGGTTGATCCCACCACGGATAAAGTTTTGGCGGGCCACTTCGTAGGCGAGCTGGATTCCTTCGCCGCCGTTGGTTGATCCCCCTGCTCTCAGAAGATCCAGCGAGTCATAGATTCGCTTTTTGCGGTCACCCTGGGTGGCATCAAGCACCAATCCTGCAGCACCGGCATAAACGACGATGGCGACGGAGTCATTCTCACCGAGTTGATTGACCAGCATTCGCATCCCACTGATCACCAGCGGCAGCTTATTCGGACGGTTCATCGAACCGGAGACATCGAGCAGAAACACCAAGTTGCTGGCGGGACGTTGTTGATCGATCACCTTGCCTTGGATGCCGATGCGAGCCAAACGGTGTTTCGGATTCCAAGGACAGGATGCGACTTCCATCGCCGCCGCAAAGGGATGCTCGCCATGAGGCTTCGGATAGTTGTACTCGAAGTAGTTGATCATCTCTTCGATGCGGACGGCATCCGGATTCGGCCGCCGGTTGAACTGCATTAAGTCCATTCGGACTTTCGTGTACGACGCCGTGTCCACATCGATCGAGAACGTCGAAAGCGGCTCGCGGGCGGCGGACTCAAACTCATTGTCTTGCAGCGGGGCGTATCGATCTTGGTTTTTCGAGATCCTGTTGCGATATCGTTCCGTTAGGACCAATCCTCGTCCCCCAAGGGCAGACTCTTCTTTGGATGAAATAATGATGCGAGGCGTTACACCCAGCATCGCGCCGCCACCTCCTCCACCCATTCCACCGCCGCCCATTCCGCCCATCATTTCGCCATAGCCATCCACACCCATCGCTTCTCCATCAATTTCTCCCATCGCGTCGCTATACCCACCCATGCCCATCATTTCCGGACCGGAGGGAGGCAGGGGCGGGGCGGCGTTTGCTTGGGCCCTCGAGTTGGGCTTGGGCGCGACTGCTAATTCTTCCTCGCGTGATGCGACAGCTGCCGGAGGATCGGGGGCTGCGAGAATCATGCTGCGCTCTTGCGATTGCTCCGGACTCGATGAACTGCGAGCCGTTCGCATCAGTGACTTGCCTTCGGTGGTTTCACGAGCGGCGCGCGACCGAGTCGAATCGTCAACGGGCGCCCTTCCACCTCTCGCAGCTGGTTCGCTTGATTCCGGGATCGCCGCTTCCATCACCGACAGAAGTTCGTCGTCAGGTGCCGCAACTTCACTATCGATTTGCGGTCGCGACGGGCTTTGCATTGTCGGAGCCGCCGAGGCAAACTCATCCATCGACATTTCAACCATCACATCTTCTTCGACCGGAGGTTGTGAACGCAAAGCGACTTGAGCTTGATTGAGTCGTGCGTATTGGTTCAAACCGAAGATGACCAAGACACAAGCGGCGACCGAGAGACCGACAATCAGCAACCTTCGATTCGATGTTGGTTCCGTTGCCTCAACCGCTGAGAGCTGTACATGATTTGAACTGGGAACGGCTTCGATCGCTTGTTCGATTCGTTCGCGGTCGGTTGCCGTAACGGCATTCGTCACCGTGTTAAGCTCGTCTTCGATCGCAAGAACTGCCTCGCGAATGGATTCGACGACTTTGGCTTTCTCGGCAGACTTCGAGACTTGTTCTTCGAACTCGCTTGCGGCATTCGCGTCTAACTCACCGAGCACGAACGCTGTGGCTTGCAGTTCAAATTCGTCAGGAATGTTTTCAACAGCCATGATTAATCACCGGATCACAATGAGTCGATCAATAACGAGATAGGGAAAGCCGCTAATCAACGGGTGCGAGGCGACTGCGAACGGTTTGCAGTGCCGTGCTGAGCAGGTAGCCGACGTTTCCGACACTCAGGCCAGTCATTTCGCTAATTTCGCGATAGGAAAGACCGCCCTGAATCTTCAGCCGTATGACTTCTTGCTGTCGTTCCGGAAGACAAGCGATCAAGCTCTTCGCACCGGCGGCTTGTTCGGCCTTCTCCATTCGTTCTCCCGGGTCGGATCCATTTCCGACCCGTGTGTTCGGATCTTCGTCAAGCGTTTTCATGCGATTCTCCTTCTTCAGGACGTCCAAGGCTCGGTTGCGGCAGACGGTGAAGAGCCACGACCGAATCCGTCCTTCGATCTGATTTCGCGGTTGTTTACACAGGCGAACAAACGTGTCTTGAACAATATCGCTGGCACGCTCGCGATCGCCGACAAGGTGGACGGCATATCCCATCAGTGGCGCTTCGAATTCCCTAAACAGGCCTGAAATCCAAGCTTGGTCATCGTCAAATTGCATGCCTGTCGGCGTTTTTTCGCTGACCGACGATTCCTGTTTATTCACGATCTGACCCACCGTTGATCCGCAGCAAACTCCGATACGAAAGTCTCAGCCGGAATCACTTGTAGCCAACTTTCGTCTTCATCCGCGCCCTTTCGCCGTCTGTGCAAAGGAGAAAACGAACGAGCGGCGGAGTTATTAGAAGGTTCTTCGAGAATTTTTTCGACGTAAACGCGGCTGTCGGCGATCGCTTCTCGGTTGTTGCTGCAATCGGTTGTCTGGAACCCCGAAACAACCTGCAGGCTACCCGCCGGGGCGAACAATGGAAACGCAACGGAAATCACGGCCAGCCCGAAATCGCGTACGGGTAAATTTGCCGCTTTTCGTCCTGGTGACGGGACCCGACAAGTTACTAGACTTCTCCAGTGAACTCCCGGATTCCCCACCGTGATTGACCATCGCCATGAAAGCTTTTGAAGCGACCCGCCGATTCTTTGACCTTGCCGCCGAGCGAATGAAACTGAGTGAAGACTTGCGCGAGGCACTTTTGATGCCGCAGCGTGAAGTCCAAGTCCAGGTGACCATCGAACGAGACAATGGAACGCTCGCGAACTTCGTCGGCTTTCGCGTGCAGCACGACCGCAGTCGTGGGCCCATGAAGGGTGGGTTGCGTTTCCATCATGAAGTCGACTTAGATGAGACCCGGTCGCTGGCAAGTCTGATGACCTGGAAAACCGCCGTGGTCAACCTTCCCTACGGGGGAGCGAAGGGCGGGATCGGCGTGAACCCGCGTACGTTGTCCGAACGAGAAATCGAACGGCTGACGCGGGCCTTCGTAGATCAGATCCACGATATCGTCGGACCCGATACCGATATCCCCGCTCCGGACATGGGGACAGACTTTCGCGTCATGGCTTGGTTCCGCAACCAGTGGGAGAAGTACCACGGTTTCAATCCGGCGGTGATCACCGGCAAGCCCGTCGAAGAATACGGTGCAAAGGGTCGCGAAGAAGCGACGGGCCGCGGCGTCGGCTCACTGACCGTCAAGCTGACAAAGCGGTTGGGGATGAAACCCGATCAGACCCGTTTGGCCATTCAGGGATTCGGAAACGTCGGATCGCACGCCGCAAAATTTCTATCCGATGCACAGTTCCCAATCGTCGCCGTCAGTGATGTCACCGGGACGTACTACCATAAGGACGGACTGAACGTCAGCAAGTTGTTGCAGCACAAATTTGCGCACGAGTACGGCTTGCTGGAAGGTTTTAAGGACTGCGAGGTACTATCGACCGACGCGTTGTTGACGCTTCCCGATCTCGATCTGCTGATCCCCGCCGCGCTTGGCGGTGTGATCACCGCCGAGAACGCATCAAAGATCTCGGCAAAGGCAATCATTGAAGCGGCCAACGGCCCCATCGATCCGGAGGCGGATGTCATACTCGAAGAAGCCGGCGTGACCGTCTTGCCAGACATCTTGGCCAACGCCGGCGGCGTGACCGTCAGTTACTTCGAATGGGTTCAGAACAGGCAGCACTACCGCTGGACGCTTGATCGCGTGCGTCAAGAACTGGACCGGACGCTGAACGAGGCCTTCGAGAACGTCTGGCAACTCTCGCAAGAAGAAGGCGTCGGACTTCGTACCGCAGCCTACATGATTGGAATCTCGAGGGTGCTGCGAGCCAGCGAACTAGCCGGACTGACATAATCCGTCGGACTTTTGCTCGCGTCTGCCGCGTAGCAAGGAAAGGTGAATCGCATATCGTGATTGCACATCCTCTGAAGCTTCCGCTTCACTTGACGGGCGTCTCGATCAGTTGGGCAAAAGCCCTGCCAGAGACGATTCGTTGGAGTGTAGCTTACGAGGGCGAAAATTCAGCGCCCCAACAATGCATGAGGTCACCCGCCAAGGATGCCGCTGAGCAAGTCGTCGACGCCTATTTGCTTTGCCCAATAGTCGAGATAATCGCGGTCGAGTACATCACCAGAAACGAGAAAGATCCCTCGAGCATCGGATAGCTGCCTGTCTGTCGGGCTCATCAAATGCCATCGAAGTTTGTGTAACAACACATCTTCAGACGCAGCGATCCACGCGAGTTGATCGAACAGGGTTACGCGTCGCTTGCGGCGAAACCGCTCGAACTCGTATTCATCCCCCGCAACACGAAAGAAGTCGACTTTCAAAGCTGAACGATTATCCAACGCATTAAACTGGTGCGGCGGTCTCAAGCCCGACTCGACACTCACTTGCTGGATAAAAAAATCCTCTTCGAAGGCTGCGACGATATCCGAAACTTGGTCAGCTCCATACTCGATGACAAAGTCAATATCATGGGTCGATCGAGGCACGCCCCAGTAGTTGCCAGCCATCGAGCCGACGAGCATGTAGTCAATTCCTGAACCTTCTAGGCGGCGAAGGCAGTCAACCAACAACTCTTCCTCGGTCACGATTCTTGTTCGGCTACCCTCGACCCATTCATGGGTTGAGGGGCTGGGGTTGAGGGGCTCTTTCTACTTGCTGACTCAATTTCATAACCAAGTCGAACTCGCTCGCGCAACTCTTCTTCGATGAGTTCGTCATCGGCGTCTGAATAACGACTTCGAATTGCTTCCCGCGCGATTCCAAGCGACGCCTCGTGCAAGCCGAGTCCAATCCGCAAACGCTGCTCACCCGTCATCTGTCGGTAAGCTTCCAGCTGAAGTTGATCGATATCGCTAGTTGTGGATGCATTTGCCATTGCTCTTCGTTCTTCGCTGGTTCTACTCGAATGCCGTAGCCGAGTAGATATGTGCCTCTCTCGTTCATTCAAATTCTACCGACAAACCGTCCCAAATGGAGCGTCCCGGTCGGCGGGCCTAGCTTCTTCCTTGATTTCCGCAGAGGTGCGAGACAGACTCCGCACACAATCGAGGCAACAGAGCCGATGCTACTGGGCGATGCTCAGTCCGTTGGATTCCTCAAAATCCGTAATTCTTCACCACATAGTCGACGTTATCGGACGTTCAACCATGACGTAGGCGATACGGCCGTTGCAATCGCTACAGGTCGCACTGCCGAAAGAAGATGACCAAAGCTCATGGCTAGCTACACCGAACCCCTAAAGCGATGTTTGCGATGCCAACGGCAGTGGCGCCGGTCGGACCGAAGTTGCAGAATCATTTCGCTGTCAAGGGAAACATCAGTATTGCAACTCAAGAATTGAGAACGCCCACGAAGGACTGCTCCTCCGCGCGGGCGTTTCGATGTTCATGCGTGAGTCCTACAGTTCAACGGCCTCGACTTCCGGACGAAGCGGTTGGTGTCTTCACGTCAGCACGCCGAACCGTCACGCCGTAGCCGTCGGCCGATTCCGTCACGTCCGAAAGGATATCCTCACTCAGCCGGTTTCGGTTCGTCAGGATTTCTTCCAGCGTCATCGACTCCAGTGAACGTCGCGCGGCCAGCTGCACGTCGCTGTCAAGTCGGTCCTCAAAGTTGTCGACCGTGTGGATTGCCGCCTTCGAGTCGGTCACACGGAACTGTACGAGGATGCTTACGCGAATAGCAACCTTGTCGGCCGTCAAGATTTCCTGGCCCTTAATCGTCAGCTCTCGCTCACGAACGTCGACCAGTATGCACTCGACGGTCGGTAGCTTCTTGAACCATCGCTTTCGCGGCGGAATCTTGTAGTGCCCTGCTTCCAGGATCAAGCTTACCGTCTTCGTAGTACAAACCACGGTGGTGTCCTTAATGATGAACTCTCGTCCTGCACGGCGGATTAGGTTGTAGTCCATAGTCTTTAGTGCTTAGTACGTCTTTCCAAGTGAGACTTTTGCTTCACGCCACTTAGATCCAATTCTCTCATCGAAGCGATCTACCGTCCCGACCGCCGCATGGCGGAGGTGAGTTCAAAGGAGAGGCCAGCGATTGCGGTGACGCCCAGCGTCGCTGCGGCGATTGCCTGAGTGGCTGCAATCGACGTCTGCTCGGCGATCGTCCCCCAAAGAAACGACCCCGTTGACATCGAGAGAGCCATCGCCGTCAAGTAGCAACTCATGCCCCTTGCCCGCAGTCGGCTAGGAAGCGTGATCTGCGCGGCCGTATTAAGCGTCGTCAGCGTCATCATCCACCCGCAACCGATCAGCAAAGATGCGAGCACGGCAACGGTTCGAAACGGAGTCAATGAGAGTGCGGCCAAGCCCACCGCGACCAGTAACATCGCTGCGGCGATCCCGACGTTAAATCCGAATCGGCGATGAACCATCGGAAGGAACCTTGCGGCGATCAAGGCCCCCGCACCGATCGAAGTCACCAAGATTCCAAAACCATCCGCTCCCCAATCGAGACGCTCCCTCGCGACCAATGGCAACAGTGCCCAAATCGCACTCGCGGGAACGACAAACAAACCGACCCTGATCATGACGTTTCGCATCTGACGCGTCCGATAGACAAAACGCAATCCTTGATAGAGCGAAAGCTGAAACGACAAGCCGCGTGAGGATTCGCTACGGCCACGTTTCCAAAACGCCAAGACCAGAATGACTCCTAGAAACGACAACGCATTGAAAGAAAAAGCGATCCATGCTCCAGAAACGGCAACAAGAAGTCCGGCGGCGGCAGGCCCAAACGCTCGCGCCAAGTTGAAGTTGACGCTCCCGAGCGCGATGGCTCGCGGCAACTGTTCCCGGGGTACCAACTCCGGCATGGATGCTTGCCAAGCGGGAACATGCAACGTGAGCCCGAGACCGATTAAAAACGTCATCAATAGCAGCAACCAACTCGTCACCCACCCGGTAACGGTGAGAACGGCGAGCAGTCCGGTTGCGATCAACATCAACGTTTGCGTACCGAGCAACAAACGGCGTCGATCAATCCGATCCGCCAGGACACCCGCCGGGATCGCGAGAAAGACAATTGGTAACGCCATCGCCGAGCGAACGGCAGACACCATTTGCGGCGAACCATCAAGTTCCGTCATCAACCAACCGGCACCAATTTCGTGCATCCACGATCCAAGATTGGAAACGAAGGAAGCCATCCAGAACGAGCGGAAGATCGGATTCCTCAGCGGCTCCCAAGGAGACTCGTGTTTGGCTCGCTCCTGCTTGGAAAGTGGCAAAGTGGTGCCTTCGCCGGTCGCACTCGTTTGCTCGGACACCGTGGTGCCGTCCCCGTTGGTCGTCGCTGATGGTAGTTCGGCAACGGTCCCCGACGTCAGCGTTTGAGCAAGCGGATAACGGCTCCGAATTTCGGAGGGATGTTGATCGGGTTTCGAGGACTCGTCCATCCCTACGGAATTGGTTGTCGAGAGGGGCAAAGGTGGATCCCGCAGCACCCAGGGTAATGATTCGACAAGCTCGCGGTCGAGTCGGCTTCGAAACGACACGCAGCAATCCTCTCGCTATTCCTCCACCGAATCATCAAGCTGAAACACGCGGACCGTCTCCGACCCCGCTTTGCCGCCAGCCGCAACCAGCAGACCCGAATCCTTGCAAAAGTCTATCGATCGGATCGGCGGGCCGTGCTCCGGTGGTAAGGGTTCGAATCGCGTAAGCTCTTGCCCCGTGTTGACGTCCATCATGACGACGGAACCCTTGTAAGTACCAAGGACAATTCGATCGTCATCCAAGAACCTCATCGCATGCATTCCACCGATTCCGCTAGCCTCAAACGCACTGACGACTTGGAACTCTTGGTCTAGCACTTGGATATAGCCGCTCGCACCAGATTCCACGGCGATACGGTTGCCGGTCGGACTCACAGCGAACTGGCCTCGAAACTCATCCGCAAGGAAAACGGAACCCATTTGCTTACCGGTTTCACAAGACCAACGAGTCAGCTTGTTCGTGAGCCCAATATTGTTCCGCTCGAATGACCTGCCCAAAGTGATGAGTGACTGCTCATCAGCCGACCAGCGAATGTCACGAACAAGTTGCGAAGGTGTCTCCCAAGTGTGCTCGACTTTGCCCGTCCGCATGTTCCGAATGATGACTTGACTGGGGCGACCGTTGAGCACAACTGCCACACGTTCGCTCGCTGGCGCGCATTCAACGACTGTGAGTGCAGCACCCATCTTCCATTGATGAAGCTCCAATTCTTCATCGATTCTGAATACGCGAACAACAGTGGTTCGATCAGAAAAGACGACGGCAAACTCTCCGCGAAAACCGATCGATCCCTGCCGCCCATTGCGCGGACTTGCAGACGACGGCTTCCCGCCTACGACGGTTCCATCTTCAAGGCTGATTTGTTGAAGCGTGCTATTTGTTGGCAGAACAGCCAACCTTTTGCCTCGATCGACGAACTTCGCCGCGACCACGTGTTTGTCGTTCCAGGCGCGAAATGACTTGATCGCCGGTTGCTCGGCAGTCTTCACACGCGTCTTAAGAATCCGCAACGAGTTGGCGGTCCCACCGACCGCGAGAAACTGATCTCCGTTCGAGAAGTCAAACGCCGAAACCTTCATTAATCTCACGTCTCGATCATTGACGGGCAGGGCGCGATCGACGTTCCAGAATCGAATTCGACTGACCGGACAACCGCTCACGAGCGAGCTACCATCCTCTGAGAACTCAAAGCAGCTAACGGCTTTCGGATGTCGTTTCCAGCTTTCGATCAGTTCTCCGGTATCGACCCGACGTAAACGGATGGTTCCGTCCTCCATGCCGACCGCAAAGCAAGTGCCCTGCGGGTTCATGGAAACGGCCGTGATCTTTCCTCGTGTCAGTTCACCGAGCACGCACCTATGTTTCAGCTTGAGATCCCAGATCTCCCAGGCGTTGTTGCGTGCCACGATGGCAATTTGGTTTTCGCTCACCGACAGCAACGCATAGTCAGATTCCAGATTGATCATCGCGGAACAATCCTCATCGAAAATGTCTTCGACCGCTCGGACTCGCAACGAATGATCTCGGTGCAAACTGATCAGGTCCTTGCCGGCTTGTTCGATGGCCAAGGCATCATCGATTTGTGTCGGCTTGATCGAGGTGTCGCCCGCGACCATGACAAGCTGGCTGACTATTCCGGAATCGTCCAATGCAAGAGCTTGGAAATCGGATTCGGAAAAGAACACGCGATTGACAGAGCTGCCGATCTTGCCGATGCGATAGACAGACTGCTCCTCGAGATGCCACTGAACCAAAAAGAGATTACCGCTGGAGTCACCGGCGATGACCAATCGTCCATCGGGCGAAAAAGCAACCGATTGCAATGACGACTCGGAGAGCTCTTCACGTGAGATCCCGTCATCACAATAAATCTCGATGATTGGACGATGAAATTCATCTGGTTGTGCGTACGCCTTCGAGCCGCCACAAGCCAGCATGAAGGCCAGGACCTGCCATAATCGACCGAGGCGAGTTCCCATACGAAACCTCAAAGCATCAAGTGTTGAGAAGGCGTAACGAGCAACTGGAGGGGCTACCACACGACAAGGAACGGCCCATCAATAGCTGGTGTGTTTTTGAAAGTCGCCCATCGGCTCCGCCCGATGGAAACGCGTCAAAATCGATCGGACGGAGCCGATCGGCGACAATCATTGATCGACCATTCCTGAGACCTACCAGACGGGGAGACGTTAACATAAATTAATCCGATCCGCGAAAATGATCAGCAAAACAAGAGAAGGTAGCATGATGCCAGTCTTCTGCTCACCGAACCGGGGAAACCGTAGTCAACTCACGGCGATATTCACGCTGGCGTTCTTAACCGTTGCATCCTGGTCGCAAGCCGACGAGCCGACAATCGAATGGAAAGAAGGTCCCGACTCCGAATCCACTCCGGGCGAGACGGAAGTTCTTCGGAGAATCGATTTTCGTTCCCCTGTGGGAGAACCTTGTTTCAAGTTGACCTCGCCACCGATTCTGACATGGGGACGAAAAGGAGATGTGGGGTCATCAGGGACCCTTTGGCTGTGGTTGGAAGAAGGTTTGCCGAGCGTCGCCGTCTGCCAATACGAAGACCAAGGCAACGGTGCGACGCTTGAGTTTCAATCGTTGATCTCGGAAACGAATTTTCGATTAATCGATCGTGATATTCCTCTCTGGTCTCCCTCAGAACCCGGGATCGAAATGTCCGAAGTGCCGCAAGCAACGGGCCTCAACGGCGAGCGTACAGATACCGCCGAGCAAAGACTTAACATCATGCGGAAAATCGCTTCACGCTTTGATGCCGCGCTAACACCGCCACGCAAACCTGAGATCAAGCTCGAGCGAGTCACAAAAGAAGTCTTTCGATTTGAACCCACAAAGGATACAGCGCAACACGTCGACGGAGCGATTTTTGTCTTTACCCGCGAGGGAGATCCCGACTTGTTGCTAATCATCAAAGCTGACAAACCGGACGGAGGCGAACTACGTTGGCAGTACGGTGCGGCAAGGATGAGCATGGTTCCGATGAAGCTTCTGTGCGACGGCAAACGGGTTTGGTCCAAGCCGTGGGGGCAACCCAAGAACCCGAGTAGCGATTACTTTTCCCATCGCATCGAGTCACCTGACGATGTGAAAATCACCGTCTTCCCAAAGCCTCGTTAGCGAGCGTTTCGGACTCTTCACATGCTGCTAATCTTTGGGCGTGAATCATCAACACACGCATCTACGCGACCTGAAACGCAGCACATGCAGAATGAACGTCGATACGATTGGGTCGTCTTTGACTCGACGGGAACCCTCATGCAGCCTCATCCAGAGGCTGCATCGGTCTACCAGGCCGTTGGTCGAGACTTCGGATTGGAACTCCCTTTGGAATCGGTTCGGTCGCGACTTAAAGTTGCGATTCAGAACCACTTCTTCGGTCAATCGATCGACCAGCCGACCGACGAAGGATTTGAAGACAAGCGATGGCGAAGCATCGTCGCAGAGACGTTGCCTGGGCTTAGCGAAGAAATCTTCAACGACGCCTTCCTCAACTTGTGGAGACGTTTCGCGGACGTGGCGGGCTGGCGGCTCTTTCCGGACGTTGAACCGTTGTTGAAACGACTTCGCGAACGCGGCTATCGATTGGCCGTGGCTTCAAACTTCGATCGCCGACTCCGCCGAATTGCGGATGGCTTTCATCTCACCGACAAGCTTGACGAGATTCTCATCAGCAGCGAACTCGGGTTCT
>JBCCOI010000014.1:0-33185 GCA_039025515.1 Planctomycetota bacterium | reverse complement strand
GGGAGACAGTTCGAAAGCCAGAACGGTACTCGGGTGGGAACCCGAAACGAGCTGCAAACAACTTGCGGAGTTGATGGTTGACCACGACCTTCAGCTCGCTCAGGCAGAAGCAAACGCGGCGCAAGTCGCTTCCTGAGCGCCGGCTTCATTCGGTACAAACCGCTTCAACGTCTCCGACTTGTTGATTCGATCAATCTATCGTGGGCTGGCTATCCTTCTGGCAGCGATTTGCTTTGTCGCAGCCGTTGATTTCGGTGGCGTACTGCACTGGAGCAAACTCGTCATCGGACTTTGTTTGTTGACCGCCGGGGCCATCGCATTCGCATTGGCAGGATTACGCCTGAAAGAAGTACCTGATTCAACCACGAATTGGATTCGAGTCTCCTTTTCACTTTTGTGCGTGGTGGGATTGGCTCTCCCCTTCGCGAGAACAAGTCACGTTTCGATTCTGACTGTTGAGAGATTCTCTCCGGGACTCGCCGAAGCGTATACGGAATGGCTGGAGCCACTCACTGATTCGTCTGAAGATCCAACCTCGCGTGCCAAAGCAGCAGGCTCGTACCCACTCTCACTCTCGCCGAGTGCGACCGGTCGAACGATCGCGTTCGCCAGCCTTGTTTTCCTATTCGGCTGGTCAGCGTTTCAGTTTCGCGACGACGAAACGATCAATTGGCTGATGGGAGGCCTATGCATCTGCACTGGACTAATCGGGGCGGCGGCGATCTGGAGTCGCATCTTGCCGAGTTTTGCCGTGTTCGCTGCCATGTCGCCGGAGGTGAACGGTTTCGGCCCATTCGTGAATCGAAATCACGGAGCCTACTTTTTTATCGTTGGAGCCTCCATTTCGATTGCGATGCTTTTCGGAAAAACCTACGAGCAGCGTAGAAGCTCGAAGTCAACGCGACCAAAAACACTGGTCGATTACGTCGTCCAAATGGATGCCATTACGGCGATCTCATTGGCCTCAACGGTCATCAATGTGTCTGCGGTGTTATTGTCGAAAAGCGGGGTTGGGTTCGTCGCGCTCGTTGGCGGTATCGCAACCGTCACCATCTTCGCCGCGTCCGCGGCGGCAACACGCAGCCTCCTTGTTCTAGGTCTTGGCGTTGTTGTGACTGGTACGCCGATCCTTCTGGCATCCGGACTCAACCTGAGTCGAGCTGCGTCATTCGTGAAAACCAAACGCGGTGATCTGATCATCACCGATGAACGAATCGGGCATTGGCAGGATGCGTGGACGGCTGGCGTCGAATACCTCCCTTTGGGCTCAGGTGTTGGGAGCTACCAGTACGCTTACCTGCCTTTTCAGTCACAAGGTTCCATGGACTGGTTCCAACATGCTGACAACCTTTGGCTCGAACTGACAGTTGAACAGGGAATACCAGGGCTGATATTCGTCCTCGTTTCGATCGCGTTACTTGCCATGGCAGCGAATCGGCTCGCCTCATCAAGAAATTCTCTCAACCGCGGACTCGCGTACGGTTTGCTGTTCTTTATCGGCGGCACCGTGTTTTCACAGTTGTTTGATTTTGGATTGATCATTCCTGCGAATGCACTTCTGGCTTCGCTCCTCATTGGGCTTGTGCTCACCCGCCACTCACGAACCCGGAACTCCCGCAATCGTCGTTCACGGAGACGAACGGAGCACAAAGCACAGACGAATCAAACCAACGCGTTTGGCTTGCAATTCATTCTTCGACGGTCAGCAAATCCGATGATGGGTTTGTTTCTTCTGACCTCTGGAATCTGTTTTGTGCCGACGCTTCGAAGATCAGCGTACGCCGAATACTACGCGGAAACAGCTTCCGATGCACTTCAGAAGTACTCGGATCAAGAAAGCAAGCTTAGCGCAGTACTTTCCACATTGGAATCAACTCCGTCGCAATCGCAATCGCAGTCGCACGATGCTCTGATCGCAATTTCAAAGTTGAAGATGCGAGTTGCACGACTTATTGAAATCAACAGGTTGGTCAGAGACGGAGACGACTCCGACGCGGCGGCGCTAAAAACCAGTGCCCGCGAACTTCGAATGCGCGACACCGCAGCCTTCAGTACCGAAGCTTTGGATCTCTATCGTTCGGCACGAGCCGATTCGCTGGCAGCTCTTCATGACGAGCCCTTGTCGTTCGAGGCCCGGAGCCAGCTCGTCTTGCTCGATTTTCTACGGCCTGACGAATCAGTCACTCGAGAAATGCTCGCGCAACTCGGGCGTCTTCAGTCCCAGAGTCCAGAGCAGCTCTTGAAGCTGATGCACTTCGCCGAAGACAGCCAAGATCTTGCGTTTGCATCCGCGATGGCTCAAGCAGCCGTCCAAAAAGAACCGACCCTGGCGAGACGGGTGATTCGCTTTGTTGCGAGACATGACGAGCTTTCACTTTCCGATGTCATCGCGGAGACACGTCCGAGCAAAATCGCGGCCGCGAAGTTTCTCACGTCTGAAGACCCGGCCGTCAAAGCCATCGGCGAAGACGGTTTGGATTACCTTCGTTCCATCGTCGACACCCTGGATTGCGAGACGCCATCGAGTTTGAAAGAAAAGTCCGCGTGCGACGTACTCGTTTCCAACGTGTTCCTTCGGCTCGGTGATGTGGAAAAAGCAACGGAGTACTTGAGTCGAGCTGCATCAAACGATCCTGCGGATCCGGTGAAACGAATTCAACTTATCCGCATGCTGTACGGGCAGGATCGAATCGAAGAAGCAGCGAAGGAAGCCGAAACGGCCAGCGAACAATTTCCAGATGAAACTCGCATTGTCTCTCTGAAAAGTCGAATTGAGGCGGAGCTCAAATCCCGCGACGCAAATTCGCTCGACAGGGCTTCGCGTTGAGCGGCCCAATGCCCGCCATCGTTGTGGTGACCTTTAATCGCCTCAACTCGCTTCAGCGGTTGCTTCGTTCCCTGGAACGCTCTCATTACCCAAACGACGCGGTCCAACTTGTAATAAGCGTTGACTTCGGTGACTCAGAGGAAGGCTCCCGGCTTCGTGAATTCGTCAACGAATATCAGTGGCCTCACGGGCCAAAGCGAAGCATTCAGCACCATCAGAATCTCGGTCTCCGCAAACACGTCCTCTCTTGCGGTGATCTCTCACAGGAGTACGGCAGAATCATCGTGCTTGAGGACGATCTGTCGGTAGCGAGACATTTCTTTCAATTCGCCGTTCGCGGCCTCGATCACGCCGCAAAGGACGAACGAGTCGCGGGGATATCGCTTTACTCGCACGCCGGAAACCTGGGTAATGGCCTACCGTTTACTCCACTCTACGACGGATTCGACAACTACTTTCTGCAGATTGCTTCCAGCTGGGGTCAAGCCTGGGATTCAGGCCAATGGTCCGCGTTTCGCCAATGGTATGACTCCCTACCAGATGACGACCTGGATTCCATTCCCAGTGATGCGATGATCCCGGACCATATCCGCGGATGGCCAAAATCTTCGTGGCTCAAGTACTTCATTTGGTATCTGCAGAAAGCGGATAAGTACTTCCTCTACCCAAGAGTCTCGTACTCCACGAACCACTCGGACCCGGGGATGCACTGCGGAACAAAGACATCCCGCTGGCAAGTTCCACTTGCCTCTGCAATGTCTGAACCTTCCCTTTCGACGACCGAACAATCACTCTCGCTCTACGACGCGTTTTTCGAAGTCAAGCCTGAAACACTTCGAAAGGTTTCCACGGAACTTGTCGGGCACGATTTTGACGTTGATTTGTGGGGACAGAAACCGAAACGTGTCCTCCGGAAACCACTGACACTCACATCACGACGAGCGTCGAATCCCATTAAGAGTTTTCCCTTAGAGCTCAAACCATTCGAAGAGAACTTTTCTACCATAGCGAAGGACGACGAAGACGCATACTTTCATTTGGTCCAACAAAACGATCGAGGACCATCGCCGACGATTAGCGTTGCAGATCCAGTCGTGTTGCAGTACTTGTTCGGACACTTGCCGATACGACAGGTGTTTCGGAACGCTTTTCGATATATCGCCCCTCGACTGTTTCCTGGGCGCCGTTAGTGTCCGAGGTTGAACGATCCGAGGCGGAGCGAGATTCACCGAAGAGCGGCCCAACCGCGAGCTCCGATAATAGGAGCATCCTAAAGAACTTCGGATGGCTTTCTTCGGGCAGGTTCTTGACGCTGCTGATTTCACTACCAATCAGCATCCTTGTCGCGCGACACCTAGGCCCGAAAGATTTCGGTGTCCTTTCGTATTCGCTTGCAATTGTAAACTTGCTAACGCCGCTAACCGGCAGCGGGCTAAACTCAATCGTTGTGCGAAACACGGCGAGAGAAGGGCGCGAATGTGTCACGACGATGGGCTCCGCCTCAGTGCTTCAATCCGTTGGCGGCATGTTCACTGTGTTTCTGGCCCCTCTAGTTGCACTAGCTTTAAGACCAGACGATCCACTTGTATTGACGCTAGTCGCCGTCGCGTCGGCGAGAAATGTCTTTTCCGTCGCGAACGTATTCGACTACCACTTCCAAGCGAAGTCAGAGAACCAAAAAGCCGTAAAGTCCCGTCTGACTGCGACGATCGCAACTGCTGTCGTCAAGGTACTGCTTGTTGCACTTCAAATGCCCTTGCTGTTCTTTGCGGCGGCCTCGAGCCTGGAGGCGGCTATTACGGCCATCCTCTTTTATGCTGTCTACCGTTCGTCGGGAAACTCTGTTCGTTCCTGGAAGGTTGACCGGGGAACGGTCGCGAATCTGCTGCGGGAAAGCTGGCCTTTGACAGTCACCGGATTTGCGATCATCGCGCAAGCCTATGTCGACCAGGTGATGCTAGGAGAAATGAAGGGCGATGAGGCAGTCGGCCAGTATTCGGTTGCCATTCGACTCATAAGCGTGATCGGGTTTGCAGGATTATCACTTCAAAAGGCACTCGCGCCATCAATTGCAAAAGCTAAGAAGGCAGGTTTGGCAGCGTACCGATCTGCACTGAGCAAACAATACCAGCTGTGCGTTCTTTTGTTCCTTGCTCAGGCAATTCCGACCTTTCTATTCGCCGAACTCGCCGTACGTCTTCTCTATGGCGAAGCCTTTAGCGAGGCGGGGCGTTTACTTCCTTGGCTCGCGATTCGCTTGTTCTTCTCCAACTTCGGAATTGCGAGATCAACTTACATTGCCAATGAGTCCCTTTTTCGCCACTCGATGATGACCGCATTTGCCGGACTGGCAACGAACGCTGTGGCAAACCTTTTCTTGATTCCGGCTTATGGAGCGACCGGAGCAATCGTCGGGACGGTTCTGTCCTTCATCGTCACAACGTTCTTGATCGATGGGATCGTTGGCCGCACGCGAGAAAATTTCTACCTCATGGTGAAAGCGCCACTCGATGTACTCCGAAATGGTTTTGCGGGATTGAAACGTCGGATGCAGTCGGCAACGGCTCAATAGTTGCAAACAACGAAATGAAACTGCTGAAACGACTTTTTGGTTACGCTGAAGCCCAACGAGCCCTTGCTCGAGAAATCAATTGGGCAAACGTTTATCACGACAGTATTCGTGGCAAGGCGTGGCTGCAGGAACTTCCGCTAAACATCGGCAGATGGGCCGGCAACTACACGTTTTTCTACCTTTTAAACCGCATCTTGGCCGACTACCGCCCGGAACGCATTTTGGAGCTCGGTCTCGGAGAATCATCAAAATTCATCTCTACGACGATCCAGCATGACCTCCGCGAAAGTGAACACTGCGTCATCGAGCACAACCCCGACTGGAAAGCAGCATTCTCGCAACGATTCACCCTTGGCAATCGTTCAAAGATCGAACTGCTTCCTCTCAGCTCCCGAAGAGTCGATCAGCACGAGTACAACCACTACGAAGGTATCGAAGAGTTAGCCGCCAATTGGCTTCCGGACCTCGTCATCGTTGATGGTCCAATTGGGACTCCCCACTTCTCGAGATACGACATGGTCTTGATCGGAGAATCCCTTCGCAAGAAAGAGGAATTCCTTTTCCTCATTGACGATCATGAACGGGCGGGCGAAAAACGCTCCGCGAAAGCACTCGTCGAGCTACTTCGCTCCCAAGATCGTGAAGTCCATTCACACGAATACTGTGGCGTCGCAAACGTCTTCGTGATTGCCACCGATAAGTACAAGTATGCCATCAGCCTTTGAGACTTCTCCCGATGCTTTCCTTCTTGACTATCCATTTCAACATTAGGCGGTCGACTCCATGGGCATGATTGAAATGGGCGTCCCCCGCGAACTCGTTTTGGACCTTGCAAAGCTGTGCAACATCGAGACTTTCATTGAAACGGGAACCTACCGTGGGGGAACCTGCTCATGGGCTGCAGAGCACTTTAAAGTCGTGCATACCATTGAGCGTGCGGAACAAATTTTCCAGGAGAACCAAACTCGTCTTGCCGACGTGAAAGGATTGAGGATGCACCTCGGGGACTCGCGTGACCGATTGCCGGAAATTGTCAATGAACTTGGTACGTCGCCTGCGATCCACTGGCTTGATGGGCATTGGTCGGGCGGCTTCACTGCTGGCGAGCAAGATGAATGTCCGTTGATCGAAGAATTGGCTTGCCTGCGGGGGCGAGAGAACGACATCGTCTTGATCGATGACGCGAGAATGATTCTCTGTGCTCCTCCACTTCCACACGATGCCTCCCAGTGGCCGACCTTTCCAGAATTGATGGAAGCGGCAAATTCGATACACGCCAAGTCCTTCACGCAAGTGGTTTCGGACGTAATCATCATCGTTCCCGACCGTGATGACATTCGCGCGCGTGTCATCGACTTCGCACGCAGCCGAGCCCCCGGGCTGACAAGACAGACCTTCCGAAAACGATTGGCTCGATTGATCGCGAAGAAGATCGGTGGTTAGTCAATCCACTACATCAATGCGAAAACTCGTGGTCAAGCCGGCAGGAGGGTTATGCAATCGATTGAGGGTCATCGATTCGGCTAGAAAACTCGCAACGCAGTCAGAAAGAGAGTTGATCGTCATTTGGGAACTCAACCACGATCTCAATTGCAACTACAGATCGCTGTTCCTTGATCCCGATTTTACGCTCTTGCAGCAAAAAAGATTACGTCGCTGGGACTTTCCAAGTCTTGTCAGCAAAACAACTAGAAATCCTCTGTGGGACCGGGCTTTCAAAAGAAGGCTGCAGGCGATCGCCCCCGGTGATTGGTCAGTACGCCTACTCAATGAGTTCTCCGAAGACCTGGAGACGCTTCGCCCAGTGACTCCTGAACGCTACGCCAACGTCACGACGTACGACAAGTCTGTCTACAGAGCGTTCCAGCGCTACGCCGATCAACTCCACGAATTGGATGAATCGATCTATTGGTGTACGTGTTGGCGCATGTCGGACGAACAGAATTATAGAGCGATGTTCCCAGTCCAACCCGATATTCAATGTCGTGTTGATTCGGTGACAGAAAAGTTTCATGAACCTGTAATAGGTACTCACATCCGAGGGACAGACTGTAGGACTTCCAAGGACCACAGTGGAACGGAAGGATTTTTTCAGGTTGTCGAAGAACATCTCGCATCAAATCCGACGGGAACGGTTTTTCTTGCCACAGACGAACCGAGTATCAAGGATCAAATGATCCGGCGTTTTGGGTCTCAGATCGTGTATTTCGAACAAGAGAACTACGCCAGGAGCAACGCAAGAAACATTGAGAATGCGCTCGTAGACCTTCTTTGTCTTGCCAAGACAAAGAACATCTATGGCTCCTACTTTTCCACGTTCTCACAGGTAGCCGCTGACTGGTTCGGAGGCACTGAAACGACGGTGATGAGAAACAGTGCGAGCATTGTGAGGGCAAACGAACAATGAGAGATTCTCTTGCCACAGTCCGCCTTCTGCTAAAAGCAGAGCTTAGAGCCTTTCGCAACTACCTTCGCGAAGTGCCAACAAAGTTTCGCAATTGGAGACAATACGCACGCGACCTGAAGGAATATCAAGCGATCGGGAAAGAGGAGACCTACAGGCTCTTTCCTTGCATCATGGATCGTACGTCCAGCACTCGAATTGAACCGATCTACTATTTCCAAGATGCCTGGGCATTCGAACGCATCGTGAAACTTGCGCCGACTCGTCATGTCGATGTCGGTTCCCATCACAAACTGGTCGCTCTGCTCTCAAAGCTGTACGAAACGACCATGGTCGACATCCGGCCGCTCTCCCTCACGCTTCCGAGCCTAAAATTCGTCGAGGGAAGTATTCTTGACATGCCATTCGAAGACGAAAGTTGCGAATCGGTTTCGTCCATCTGCGTCATTGAGCACATCGGACTAGGGAGGTACGGAGACCCAATTGACACGGAGGGGTCCGTAAATGCAATTCGTGAACTCATTCGGATTCTGTCCCCTGGCGGGCACTTGTTTGTTTCCGTCCCAATTGATGACGTCGATCGAAATTACTTTAACGCCCATAGGGCATTCAAAGAATCGACATTCATTGAGCTTTGCAAACCGCTTGAGTTGGTCGATAAAGCCTACATCTTTGGCACGGAGTTCCTAACGTCTCCGAAGACTGGTTTTGGAACGGGCTGTTTCGAATTCGTGAAACCAAGCTCTAGCGGGTAACCTCGATGGCCGGAATCCTCTTTCGAGCCCTCCGTCGGTGGTACCGACATCGTCTGCTTATTCGATCACACGAGAATCTGCGTCTGGATCCAACCGCAGAGGTCATCGACACGAAGCTTGGTCGATCAAACTTGATCTGCGTAGGAGCTGTGTTGGCAAACTCATCTCTCGGCGACTTCTCCTATGCAAGTGCCAACTGCCGAATCTCCAACGCCGACGTCGGAAAATTCTGCTCTATCGGTCCCAGCGTGATCATTGCCCCTGGAAGGCACCCAACAGGTTTTGCTTCCACTCACCCAATCTTTTATTCGTCCGCTTTCGATACACGTGGAGCCTTCATCAAAGAAACGGTTTTCGAGGAGCACCAGCGGGTAACCATCGGTCATGACGTATGGTTGGGTGCGCGTGCGACGGTTCTTGATGGCGTCAATATCGGGACCGGCGCCGTTGTTGCGGCTCACTCCGTCGTGAACGCCGATGTCGCCCCCTACGCCATCGTTGGTGGCTCACCCGCCAAACTCATCCGACCGCGATTTGCTCCAGATGTCGTCGAAAGGTTACTGAAATCTTGTTGGTGGGACTGCGACGTCGACCGACTCCAATCATCCTCCGCATGCTTCTTGGAAGGCTTCAATCCGGACGAAATCCCCGAGGCAGATGCTTCTATGAGATTACTACCGCCAAGCGGGATTCATTCGAAATGCTAAACGCGATACACCGCGCGATGCTTTCCAATCGCTACACCCGCAGGCTACAGCGTCAAATGCTGTTGAGCTTGAAGAACCGCCTTGGTTATTCGGATCCCTACGCCGATCTCGCTGACGCGGTCGGAAAAGGATCGCCCGATGCAGTTCTCGACATTGGAAGCCACGTTGGAAAAACCATCTCGCGGATTCTGGATTTCTCGACCCTGGGTTCCACTCCAGTCCACGGATTTGAACCGACTCCGGAAGCCTTCGATTTGCTACACAAGGCATATGGCGAACATCCTCAAGTCACCTTGCATCAAATCGCGTTATCGGACCAAACGACGATGCAAGTGATGCATCGAAACCAGAATGGACAAACGAACTCTCTGCTTGAAAACGGGATCGGGAACCAAACCGAACTTCCGGATGCGACAGCGGAACTCGGACAGTTTGAAGTCCAATCGGTTCGTCTCGACGACTGGTACGCCGAAAAACTAGGCAAAGGAAAAATCATCATTAAATGCGACGTTCAGGGTGCAGAAGGTCAGTTGATTCAGGGCGGAGAATCAACATTTGAGAATCATGTTCTTGCATTTCTTAGCGAGGCTCAGATCGCACCGATGTATGAAGGACAGGCCACGTTTGATGAGCTGCACCAGACTTTGACCCGAAAGTTCGACTTTTCTCTCGCGAATATTTACCCGTGCTTTCGTAGCCCTGGCGGAAGGGCTCTCCAAACCGACGCACTTTGGCTTCGCAACGATCTGTTCCACGCCTAACAGGCTTACTGGGTCACCTCACAAACTTCATCTCGCTCGATGCTTTACCTCGCCTGTTTCGCCGCACTTCTTGCTCTCATGGCATGGCTCAGCTGGAAACGTCCAGTTTCCGCAGTGGCATTGGTGGTGTGCATGTACGGGATCGAACAGTTTCTACAAGCGAAGTCGACCTATTTCGTCCAGCACGGAAGCTATGTCAACATCGGATGCGCCGCCGTCGTCATGCTCGCTTTTGCACGACTTTGGCATCAGCAGAACCTATCGATTCAAACCTCCCCGTCTTTTTGGCTCTGCTTGGTTCTTATCCTATTTTCCTATGCCAGTTTTCTATGGGCACGGTCGGATCCGTCGGCCAAGGAGCAATGGAGGGGAGCACTTCCCTACCTGTTTACATTCGTGGGCATCACACCCTTTCTTGTCGAATCCCCGCGGCGTTTGCGTATTGCCCTTGGGCTGACGCTCGTGTTGGGAGCATGTACCTGCTTTGCGCTATTCTTTGGAGTGAATTGGAGCGCGCGTGGTATCGAACTCTCAAATGCGATGCTCCGAAGGGGTGGAAATTCACCCGGAGCAACCGGAGCACCGCTGGCGATTGCGGAGTTGGGTGGAACGATTGCGATCATTGCTTCGCTGATGAATTTCCCGCGAGTTCCGTATTGGAAGATTCTGAAATGGGTCATCATCTTGCTCGGTCTCGCAGTGGTTTTTCGAACCCAATCACGAGGCCAAGTGATGGCGACATTCATCGTCATTCTGATGTTCCAACCGGTAAGTGGACGACCAGTGGGAACAAAGTCAATCTTTGCGGGACTTGGGCTTACGGCACTCCTTGCCCTCGTCTTCTACGTCCTGCTTCCGATCATGGATACGAATCGCTGGATCAACGCATCACGGTCGCTGAATGGCCGAATGCGCGGCGTTCGGATTCTGTACAACCACATGATCGACAACCCGGAGACGTGGATTTTCGGAAATGGCGCGGGCTCTTCCTGGCGTTTGCTAAACACGTATCCACACAATGTGCCGGTCGAAATCGTTTACGAATCGGGCTTGGTCGGCTTGGTCTTTTTCGGTTCGCTGATCTATCTGTTGTTTCGCCGAATCATTGATTTTACAAAAGACCATCGGGTAGATCCGGAGGTCCGCCCGGTTCTTGCGACGGCATTCGCTCTCTTCACGTTTTTCCTGCTCATTTCATGCAAGCAGGGATCACTCTACAGTTCGGTTTCGATGCTGATGTTCGGAATTATCTCCGACCGGCTTTCCGTCCGCTTCAACCACTTGCTTCCTGAGGGACAACCGAACGATGGAGCGTGGAGTCATGGTCAACAACTCTCGGCAGCCTACCATCCCGCCGTGCGAGCGAGACACTCCTCGTGAAACGGGTTTTGGTGTTTGACCATGCCATGAAAATGACTGGGCATCGGCTGCCGTACGCAAGTCTCGTGTCGCAAGCATTCGACGAGTCGAAAGTTGTTGTTTGTTTGCCGAAGCAACTGGAATCGGAACAAGCGATACGGAGATATTTTTCCGCCAATGAACTGCATTTCTTTGCAACTGAGGATCGCCCGTTGGGAGTGGCGTTTAGCAGGGAGTCTTTCCGTTGTCTTCGGAACGTGATGGCTGAGGTCGAGCCGGATCACGTTGCAATCCCAACAGCAGACGGGATCGGCGTGATCGCGGGCATGCATGAAATGCTGCGCGGAGACAGTTGGCGCAAGCATGCTTCCGTTTCCGCTTGCCTGATGCGAATCTTCCCGATGCCGAGTTCATTCTCGATCAAGAAGTCGATCGTCAATCGGTTGCGAACTTACTTGTTAGAACAAGCACAATGGACTCAGCTAATGACGCTCGACGCGTTGCGTTGGCTTGAAATGACGCCGCGTCGTCGGTCTCGATTGCTCGTTGCTCCAGATCCCGTCCCCAAACGTCCGGACATCGATCGCAGTATCGCTCGCGAAAAGCTGGGGCTGCCAACGAATGGCAGGCTGCTTGTTTCCGCAGGCAACCAAGATGCTCGAAAGGGATCGGACCTTCTAATTGAGGCTTTCGCAAATGCCAAACTTGCGGCCGATGACCGCTTGCTTCTCATCGGCCGCCACGATTCGTCTGTAAAGTCGCAGCTATCGGGCCATCAGCCGCTCATGGCATGCGATCGACTTCTCTCCCGAGACCAGTACGTCAGTGAGGAGGATTTCACGCTCTCCATCATCGCGTCGGACGTTGTTGTAGCGCCCTACCGAAGTACGGATCGTCCGTCCGGTGTTGTTTCGCGTGCCGTTGCTTGGGGTCGCCCCATCGTTGCTACCAATTCCGGCTGGATGCGTTGGGTGTGTGAGTCTCTGAACGCGGGTTCGACGTTTCAAGGGGGTGACACCGACGAACTCGGTAAGGCCTTGACGCACTCCCTCGAAGAACTGGATGCATTCAAAATCTCAGAACAGGCATCGAGGTTCGCGGAATACAACACGGAAGAAAACTTCAAACGTTTGTGGAAAGCCGGCTTGGATGGAAAGGAGAAACCCAGTCGCTTCCCGACCCCCACCTTTCTCGGTCGTTGATGTCGTCTGAATCCATACGAGTGGTTGTGACCTACCGGGTCTGCCAGCACTGGCGGTCACACATCTTCGCAAAGCTGAACGCAATGCCCAATCTCAATCTGTCCGTCTTTCACGGCAGTAGCATACCGGGCACAAAGTATGTCAACGGCGAAGATCTCAGGGGTTTTGAACACCGCGAGCATTTTACGATTTCGGTCCCCGGGGCTAAGAAGTGGGTCGCCCATCCGTTTATCTGGTGGAGTCTCATTCGGCATCGACCAGATGTCATTGTTTCAGAGGGTGGAAGCAATTTTCTCACAAATTTCTTCGTGCTGGCCTACGCGAAAGTGTTTCGGCGTCCGATCGTCTGGTGGACCCTCGGTGAGTTGCGTGGGGACGAGCGAGGGGGATTTTTTCGCGGCTTCTATCGACGTCTGGTTCGTTTCCAAGAACGGTGTTCCGACGTCTATCTTGGCTACAGCGCCGTCGCACTGGACTACTTTCGAAAGATGGGGTATCCGGCAGAAGATTGCTTCATCGCAGTCAACTGTGTCGACACCAATCGTGTGCTTGCCAACATTGAGGAACGCAAAGACGAAGCAATGCAGCTTAGAAGCAGCCTCAATTTGACGGACAAAAAAGTAATCCTGTTCGTCGGGGCATTCACAGTCCACAAGCGCATCGATCGGCTCATTCGTGCTTTTGCACAGATCAAAAGTGACCTACCCGACGCGATTCTCATGATCGTCGGTGACGGGAACATTGCAGAGGAGTTACGTGAACTGGCGGTAACCGAAGGAGTCGCTGATCGAACGATCTTTACGGGTGCGGTCATTGAGAACGTCTCGGATTACTACCAACTCGGTGACGTTTTCGTGCTACCCGGCCTGGGAGGACTCGCCATAAGTGAAGCGATGACGCACGGCATGCCCGTCATTTGCACCGTCGCTGACGGATGCGAAGTTGATTTGATCGACAACGGAACAACTGGCTACCGTCTTTTCAGCGATGATGACACGAAAGTCGAGCCGTTCCTCGCTGAGAAACTCGTTGCTCTTTTATCCGACGAACAGCAGCTCAATGAGATCTCCAGAAACGCGAGGGAGCACATCGAAACGACGCACAATGTGAACACCTATATCCAAAAGATCGTAGACTCCGTCGAACACGCGCATCAGAAAAGGCTTTCGAGATCACGATGAACTCTCGTAAGCTCCGTGAATGGCGACGTCGGCTTCTGATGAGATACCGCCGAATCCGATATGGCTATCGACTTGTATCGCCAACGGCCTACATAGCTGATGGATGTCGAATCAAGCCAGACATCGAAATGTCCGACCATAGCTTCATCAATTTCGAGTGCGTCATCACCTCCAAAGTTAAAATGGGGAGATATGCACTTCTCGGACCAAGAGTCTCGATCATCGGTGACAATCATCGAATCGACGTCCCGGGACGACCCATCATTTTTTCAGGCATGCCAGAACCGAAGGTCACAATCATTGAAGACGATGTTTGGGTCGGTCAAGGTTCCACAATCATCTCCGGTGTTCGTCTGGGTCGCGGAAGCATCGTCGCGGCGGGCTCCATCGTGACAAAGGACGTCCCGCCGTTCGAAATTCATGGCGGCGTTCCAAACAAATTCATACGTTCAAGATTCGATTCGCCGGATGACCTTGTCCGCCACAACGAAATGCTGGATGGCCCCGTCGTATCCGGATCCTTTAACCTCCCCCGTTCCACATCGCTTGATGAAAGCAGAGAGGAACAAGCTTAGGAACGGCCCAATCACTGGCGTGGTTTTGAAAGTCGCCCGTCGGTTCGGCCCGATGGAAACGTGTCAAAATCGATCGGACGGAGCCGATCTGCCACATTGATTGATCGCGCATTCCTTCGAGCGTGCCCGTGAACAGCGACGAATCCATCTGCTTTTTGGGCGATTTCGCATGTCCGTCCGGACTCGCTGATCGATTGCATGGGTGGAAGATCCCTGATTGCGCCGCTTCAGTCATCAACCTTGAAGGTGCGTTTCCGTCTGAAGGTTTTGAAGCAATTTCGGGCTCTGAACCGCTGCTTTATAACGACCGCGAAGCACTGCCAATTCTTCAGTCTTGGAAGGTACGGGTCGCCTCTTTGGCAAACAACCATCTGCTCGATGCAAACTCCCGTCCATCCGAAACGCGTCGACTGCTCCGCGATGTAGGTATCCAGAGTTGCGGCGGGGGTGATGACTCCACGGAAGCTTCCGAGCCGGCAACGATCGAAGTCGCCCAGGAGCAAATTCTCGTGTTTTCGTTTGGTTGGCCCGTGATCGGTTGCAAAGCTGCAACGCCGGCGTCACCCGGCGTCAACCCGCTCGAAGAAGAAACGATCCTTCGAACCATTGAGACGACGAAAGATCAGAATCCGAAAGCAAAGATCATCTTGCTGCTCCATTGGGACTACGAACTGGAGCTCTATCCTCTGCCAGGTCAACGTCGACTCTCTAGGAATGCAATAAGCGCAGGCGTCGATCTCATCATTGGACATCACCCGCACTGCGTACAGGGTATCGAAATCTTCGGCGGCCGCCCGGTCATCTACAGCATCGGAAATTGGTTCATTCCACAGGGCCGCTGGTTCGGTTCGCCAGTTCGCTACCCCGATTTTGCGATGCGACAGATGGCGGTTGTTTGGAACGTGACGACGGGTCAAGCCGATTGCCACTGGTTCGACTTTGATCCTGATTCCATTAGCCTGACGCATCATCAAACCCTTTCCGCGCATTCAGCTTCGAACGATCGAAACATCACACCATTCTCTGGAATGAGTGATACAGAGTACCGCTCCTGGTTCAAGGAACAACGGCGACAGAAAAGGCTGCTGCCCATCTATGACTCATTTGTTGACGGATTCCGAAACAGGTCACTCGACGCCTGGGTTCGATTGCGACATCAAGCCGTCAAGGCAAGGTCGTTGCTTCGCTTGCTGAAGACGCGCCGGGGCAACGAAAGCCGAACGCCATGAGTTTCTCCGCAAAACGTGCTTTATACGAAGCCTGCCCAGACTTCGTGAAGTCGGCAATCGGCTGCGTACCCTTCCGCTTGACTGCCGGACCGGTCTACCGCAAGGTTCTTCGCGAGACGCTCGCCTACGATAGGTTGAGTGAAGACGAGCTTTCGCAGTTGCAAAGCCGGCTGCTCGGTGAGTCGCTCCGATATGCAGTCGAACGGGTTCCTTTCTACCGCCGGCAAAAATCTGCCGTACAGAAATTTCCTGCAGAGGACGCGATCAAGGACTTCCCTACCATCGACAAGGATGTCGTTCAGGAGAGGTTCGAGGAGTTTCTCGCACCCGACTTTGAACAACGCGGGCATTATGAAACATCGACGGGTGGAACGTCCGGAAACCAGCTCAGAATCCTGCTCGACGATGATTCTCACTATCGTGAAACAGCATTCATTCATTCGATCTGGAAGCGTGTCGGGTACTCAACAAGTAGCAAGAAGGCGACTTTCCGTGGCCAAGTGATCGATGTTTCCGAAAACAAGTTTTGGAGACCAAATCCGATCTACCGAGAACTTCAGTTTTCGACATTTCACCTTTCCCCAGAAAACATCGACCTCTACATCCAAGCGATCAATCGCTACTCTCCCGCTTTTCTCCACGGATACCCTTCTGTCCTTTCCACGCTCGCGGGGCATCTCAACTCTTCACCAAACTTAACGCTGACCGCCAAGCCGAAAGCCGTATTGCTTGGCTCCGAAGCAACGTTTGATGGTCAAAGAGAGGCGATCGAAGCTGGATTTCAGTGCCGAGCATTTTCCTGGTATGGCCACTCGGAACGCCTCATTCTCGGCTCAGAATGCGAATGTGATTCAAGCTATCATCAGGTGCCCAATTACGGGTGGCTTGAAATTCTCGACGGCGAGAGATCCGTTGAAGTCGGTGAGTCCGGCGAGCTTGTGGGAACCACGTTTTGGAACCGGATCATGCCGTTGATTCGATACCGCACGGGTGACCACGCAAGAAGACTTGAACGCGACTGTTGCTGCGGACGGTTTCACCAACGTTTTGATGCCGTGCAAGGTCGATGGAACCAAGAGTTCTTACTTGGGAAATCGGGCGCAAAAGTCTATTCGACCGCACTCAATATGCACGGTGACGCGTTCGCACGAGTTCATCGGTACCAATACGTTCAGTCAAAGGCCGGAGAAGTCACTGTTAGACTGATGCCGGCGATCGGCTTCTCGGACAGAGACCTCGAGGGAATTCGAACGGCGCACGAGAACAGGATTGGACATGATTTCCGCATGGAGTTCGAAGTCGTTGAGAATATCGAACTCAGCAAGCGCGGAAAGCTGAAACGAATCCTGCAGCAGCTTCCGGCAGGTCAGACTTCGTGAGCTTCAGCTCTTTCGAATTCGCAGTCTTTTTTCTCGTCGTCTTCACGGTTTATGTCGGAACATCTCGGCAACTCCGTGCACAGAACCTTGTTCTGCTCATTGCAAGCTACGTTTTCTACGGTTGGTGGGACTGGCGATTCTTAGGCCTGATCGCGCTTTCATCGATCGTCGACTTTGTTGCCGGGCAAGCAATACATCGTTCCTCGGGGCGACAACGAGCTCTCTGGCTGTTGTTTTCGCTCACTACCAATCTGGGCCTTCTAGGAGTCTTCAAATACTTTGACTTCTTCGCAGACAGCTTTGCGAATGTTCTAAACACCATCGGCTTTCGCGCCGACGCTTTTACACTCGGGCTGGTTCTACCGGTTGGCATCTCGTTCTATACCTTCCAAACGCTCAGCTACAGCATCGACATCTATCGAGGAAAGCTGAAACCGGTCACGAGTCTTCTTGATTTTGCCGTTTTCGTTTCGTTCTTTCCGCAACTCGTTGCAGGCCCCATCGAGCGGGCATCGGCGTTCCTGCCCCAAGTTCGTCAACCAAGAACAGTCACTTCATCTGGGCTTCAGGCAGGGCTCTTTCTGATCGTACTGGGGTACCTGAAGAAGACGGTCATTGCAGACAACCTGGCGACCATTGTCGATCAGGTTTACGGAAATCATACCGACCATGGCGTGCCCGATTTGCTCATCGCAACCATCGCATTCTCGCTGCAAATTTACGGCGACTTTTCTGGCTACTCGGACATCGCGCGAGGCCTTTCCAAGACGATGGGGTTTGAGTTACGTGAAAACTTCCGGCTGCCGTATTTTGCAACAAATCCGAGTGACTTTTGGCGGCGTTGGCACATCTCACTTTCAAGCTGGCTTCGTGATTACGTCTACATTCCACTGGGCGGAAACCGCGGAGGGGCCTTTGCAACGTGTCGCAACTTGATGCTCACCATGTTGATCGGAGGGCTTTGGCATGGAGCGGCTTGGAATTTCATTCTCTGGGGCTTCTTCCATGGGGCGATCTTGGTCATCTACAGACTTTTTCAAGGAACCGGGCGCGAGCAGAAGACTCCGACAGCGACCTCGCACTTGATTCTGTTTCCCCGATGGTTGTTGATGATGACGCTAACACTCTTCGGTTGGATGCTTTTTAGGGCCGAGAGTCTTGGGCAAATCCAAGAATTCTGTATGTCGAACGATTGGTCGCTTTCACCCAGAAGCAAGAAGTGGGTACTTCAGTGTGTTCTCTACTCGTCACCACTCCTATTCCTTGAAACGGTACAACAGTTCAGCGGGAACATGCTTTGCTTCCTTCGTTGGCAACCGTGGGCTCTAGGGCTCTTAATCGGAAGCTTGCTGGCGTTCATCTTTGTATTCGCCAGTCGAACAAGCACTGAGTTCATCTACTTTCAGTTCTGAAGCAATGAGCGAGCTTCCACTACCCAAAGAAACTGGTTTCAAAACAAGCCCACGCACGCTCGTGTTCACGTCAGCATTCACGCTAGCTTCGTTAGCCCTTTGGAACGTCGTTGCAGTCTATCTGTGCCAAGCCTCTTCCTCAAATCTGGGTTACTACCTGCTGCGTGAGAAGTGGCGGCTCGTGAATACCGTCTCGAAAGTCGATACGGTCGTTGTCGGGGATTCGAGCGGAAACCAAGGCGTCATCGCGGAGAATCTTGGGAAAGTTGGTAGCGGCCTGTCCCTCAACGTTTGCACGACTGCAGGTTCGCTCGTCGCCACCGACGCGTGGATGATCCGTCGGCTCCTTGAGCGAGGCGTTGTTCCAACTCGAATCGTCGTTGTTCATGCCTATGATGCCTGGGGAAGGACTCGCGAGAGACAACTGGTCAACGCGTTAAGCCAATCACCGCTGACGGCCGCCGAGCTGGCAGTTTCAGATCCTCCGATTTCGCTGACGCGGAGCGAAACCTTCGATCTTTTCACGGCGAAGTACATCCCATTGGTCAGCCAGAACCTAACGCTTCAGATGTTCGTCACGAACCCGGTCGCCGCGCTCCGGCCGCCTGCACTAACCGGCGGCGGATACATGCAGGTTTCGGATTCCAACGAGAACCGAGTACGACGTGAAGCAAACGACTTCGAAGAGATGGCGTCGCATTCAACTTTCCAACCCTCCGCCATCAACGAAGATGCCATCGATGCCTTGATTGCAGCTTCGGATCTTCATGGCGTACCGATCTACTTTGCGACAAGCCCCGTTTGGCAGGGAATACTTCAAGGCGAATCGGCCGCGTTTTGCGAACAGTGCCATCATTGGTTGCAATACAAAACTGCGTCAGCCAAGAACTGCCACCTACTCTTCGCGGAGCCCGTGGGACTCCCAGTTGAGCTCATGGAGTCCCTAGACCACGTCAATCATGACGGCGCAATCAAGTTTACTCAGATGATTACAACCCGAATCAAAGCGATTGAGTCGGGCGAGAGCACACGATGAAGCAGATTTTGCAGAACTTGGGTAACGGTGAAACACTACTCGCCGATGTTCCATGCCCTCGACGTCCCGCCGGATGCGCTCTGATCGAATCATCTCGATCACTTGTTTCGCTCGGCACGGAAAAAATGTTGGTCGACTTCGGTCGTGGCGGATATTTGGCCAAAGCAAGGTCTCAACCCGACAAAGTCAAGCAGGTCTTGCAGAAGATTCGTACTGACGGTCTCAGTACAACGCTGGATGCCGTTCGAGCAAAACTGGATACGCCCATTCCACTCGGATACAGCAATGTCGGACGAGTGATTGAGGCGGACCATGACTCCACATTGACACCCGGTATGCGAGTGATAAGCAACGGTCCGCACGCTGAGGTCGTTGCCGTCGGAGAAAAGCTGGTCGCAAGTATTCCCGAAGAGGTCTCGGACGAAACTGCTTCTTACACGGTCGTCGCGTCGATCGGATTACAGGGCGTTCGATTGATTCAACCGACACTGGGAGAATCGATTGTCGTGAGCGGACTCGGCCTGATCGGATTGCTCACCGTGCAGATTCTTCGTGCAAACGGTTGCCGCGTGCTTGGCATCGATTTTGATCAGAGGAAGCTGGAGCTTGCCAAAGCGTTCGGCGCTGAAACCGTTGATCTGTCTGCTTCGGAGGACCCGATTCGCGCCGCGGACGCGTGGAGCAACGGTCAAGGTGTCGATGGTGTCGTAATCACGGCATCCACAAAGAGTGATCAGTTGATCCACCAAGCCGCAACGATGTGCCGAAAACGAGGGCGAATCGTGCTGGTTGGAGTCATCGGGCTCAACTTACAACGGGCAGACTTCTACGAAAAAGAACTGAGCTTCCAGGTTTCATGTTCGTACGGTCCAGGTCGATATGATCCGAACTACGAAAAACTTGGCCTCGACTATCCGGTCGGGTTCGTGAGATGGACCGAACAACGAAACTTTCAAGCTGTCTTGGAGTTGATGCGGGAGGGCAAGATTTTCACGGATCAGTTGACGACGCACCGCTACTCGTTTGATGGCGCGATTTCGGCCTATCAAGCAATTTCCGAACCAGGTGCGATGGGAATCGTGCTGGAATACGAATCTGAGAGTCGGCATTCGAACCAAGCGGATGAAGGCGAAAACACCGAGAAATGCGGACGCTCGATTGACGTTTCTTCAACTTCGTTGAGAGAGCCCACAAAAAGCGATGTCGGAGTTTCCTTTATCGGAGCCGGCGGGTTTACAACACGTATGCTCTTGCCGCTATTGCCGGACAAAGACGTTCGGCGCCGACAGATCATCAGTTCGACGGGGGTCTCGGCATCTCATGCGGCTCAGAAGTTTCGGTTTGCAACCTGTGGAACCGATGTCAGCGACGTGCTGAATGATTCAAGCACTGATGCTGTTTTTGTCACGACGCCACACAACACACACGCGGATCTCGTTTGTCGCCTGCTAGAGAAAGGCAAACATGTTTTTGTTGAAAAGCCGTTGGCGATGGATCACGATGAAATCAAACGTATTCTTGCGGCGCAGGAATCCTCCTCACGATGCGTGATGGTTGGATTCAATCGCAGATTCTCACCACATTCCGAAGCGATTGATCGATGGTTGGGTGGCGACGGTTCTCATCGAGCGATCGTCATCACCATCAATGCGGGCGAAATCCCTGCTGATCACTGGACACAGGATCGCAAGATTGGCGGTGGGAGGATCATCGGGGAAGGATGCCACTTCATCGACTTAGCAACATTCCTCGCACGCTCGACAATCGAATCGGTCGTTGCGACCGCAATGGGCGGCCATGACGGCCGACTCGGAGACTCAGTCGCAATGCAACTACGCTTTGCAAATGGCTCGATTGCCAGCATTCAATACCTCTCGAACGGACACAAAGGTTTTCCAAAAGAGCGGGTTGAGGTCTTTAGCGGGGGGCGTATCGGAGTCATCGATAACTTTCGAAAGTCGTTCGTCCACGGGACCAAAAACAAACTGAAAACCCGCGGACAAGACAAAGGACACCGCGGAGAGATCGAAGCATTCCTGGCAGCCATTCGAACCGGCGCCGCCGCGATCGAACTCGAGGAATTGGTAGGGGTTTCGCGAGCGACACTCGATGCTGATGAACAGGTCCAGCAGCAGCTTACCCGTGGGCTTGTCGATCAGTCGTAACCGGCAAGAATACTCATGGTAAGTTCGCTGCCCGGCGGTAGCCTTACTGTGGACCACCAAGGGTCGTGGGAATCGCCCCACGATTGTGTCTGAGACTCGGAATCTCCGCCCCCGTGAAGATCGTTTTTTTCTCTCACTATTATTGGCCAGAAGGGAATGCTCCGGCTTCTCGAACCGCTGATCATTGCGCCCGCTGGGTGAGGGATGATTCTGTTGAATCTGTAACGGTGATCACGTGCGCACCAAACGTTCCGGACGGCAAGGTTTATCCAGGCTACAAGAACAGTTTTTGGCCAACGCGAGAAACAGTCGACGGCGTGGACGTGATTCGCGTTTGGACTTGGTTGGCGAATCGCCCCGGAAAGCTTTCACTCATTCTTAACTATGTTTCGTATCTCGTTTCCGCATTGTTTGCGTTCCTCTTTTTCACCCGTCGGCCGAATGTAATTGTCGCAACTTCCCCACAGTTCTTTTGTGGGATTACTGGAGTCCTCGCGAGTTGGATGAAGTGGTGTCCACTGGTGTTGGAAATCCGAGACATCTGGCCGGAGTCGATCGTCACCGTTGGCGCACTCAAACGTGGTGCCGCAATCAGGGTTCTTGAGTATCTCGAACGCTGGATGTACCGCCGAGCAAGTCACTTGGTCGCTGTGGGCCCCGGATATCGCGACAATATCCTTTCCAAGGCTGACGTCTCTTCGCGAATCTCGATCGTCACCAATGGTGTCGATCCGTCGCAGTTCGAGCCGAGTACAGAAAGCGAAGAGCTTCGTGGAGAGTATGGTCTCGCCGGCAAGTTCGTTTGTTCTTACGTCGGCACCGTCGGGATGGCACATGGCCTAGATGTTGTTGTCCGAGCGGCGGAGGAGCTTAAACAGTCGAATCGATCGGACATTCTCTTCCTTGTCGTCGGCGGTGGCACACGACTCAATCAACTTCGCGAGTTGATCGAACAACGGGGACTTGCAGATTTGGTTTGTCTGACCGGTCGCTTGGACAAGTCGCAGATGCCGTCAGTTCTGGCTGCTTCGGACGTTTGCCTTGTCCATCTCAGCAAGGTTGACCTCTTCGAACACGTCATTCCTTCCAAGATCTTTGAAACGATGGCGATGCAGCGTCCCATCATCATGGGAGTGAAGGGGCGAGCCCGGGACATCGTCTTGGCCGCAGACGCCGGCGTCCCGATGGAGCCTGAAAACGCGACTGAACTCATCGAACAGTTGGACAGCTTAAAGGGATCGCCCGAGAGGCTGTTGGAAATGGGCAAAAGCGGTCGCAGTTTTGTCGAGCGCTACTTTAATCGTGATGGGCTGGCAGACGACATGCTCAGGGTCATCACGAGGACGGCAAAGGGCGAACCAGCCCAAATCGCAGACCGCGATTGGTCGGGCGGGCGGTCAAGGATCGATGCATCTCGTCTACCAGGAAACCCCCTCTCGGCTGAGCAGTCCGTGGTGGGTGCTTCCGAAGGCGATTCTTAAGTCATTGTCGCTAGTATGGCAGAAGCCAGCTCTCGATCGCCGACGATGGCCCGTCGGATTTCGCGTGGTCTAGCACTCCTTCGCTACCACAAGCCCAAGCAGTTCGCTTGGCGTCTTTTTCGCCGCAGCCAATCCACCTTGCGGCGCAGGCTCCCTGCATTTTTTTCAGCGGAAGCCTCAGGATCGGATTCCTGCTTCTGGAAGCCGAATGCCAGAAGCGTGGCATCAAGGATCGCGGAGCACCGACGAGTGCTTTGGCCGCTTCGAGCAAAAAGTGTCCAATCCGAAGCTGAGGGGCTCTACACGTTCCTGAATCAATCGATCCAACTCCACGCAGGCGGCGACTTCAATAGCCAGGACTTCAATTGGCGTCCCAAAGCGCCCAGGCTGTGGCTATTTCATCTGCAGTGCATGGAGACGATGCTGGAACGATGTGACCAACTGAGTGACGAATACGCGGTTGCAATGGTTGAGTCATGGATTTCGGAAGCCAATCATCGCTCGCCAAACCTTGATGTGGACGCATGGCATCCTTTCTGCATCTCAAGGCGTTTACCGGCATGGCTGTCTCTCGAAGCAGTTCTGTCAATTCCCATACCGGCCAATTCCACGTTTTGGTTATCAGTGTCCGCACAATCGCGCTGGCTTTCCAAGAACTGCGAATGGGATCTCGGTGGCAATCACTTGCTTGAGAACCTCACTGCTCTTTACCTGTGCAGCGGTCTTCTAAAGGAATCGCACGCGATCGAAATCGAGACGATCGAACGATGGCTCGAGAAAGAACTTACAACACAAGTCCTTTCCTCCGGTGAACACTTTGAGCGTACGCCGACTTACCACACGTTGATGATGGTGTGCGTCGCCCAATGCCTGGAGGTCGCAATCTTTGCGGAACGCCAAATCGCAAAGAGCCTTACGGCCTACCTCAAACGCATGCGAGACTTTGTCGATTGGATTCGTCAACCCAATGGCGACATTCCGATACTCGGTGATTCGGCTTTGGATGAGACCCCGGATTTAGATCACTTGTTAGCTTGGTGCGACGGACTCTGTTTCGACGCGACCAAGACGTCTCATCAGAGTACGCAAGACTCTGCCAGCCCCATCGCGAAGGATTATTGGAAAGCCGAAACTCGCGGTGGCGACCAATTGCTCTTCGATGTCGGTGAGATGGCGTGCGATCACCTGCCAGCTCACGGGCATGCAGATCTGCTTCAGGTCGTTGCCTCTTTCGGCGGTCAAGCCGCCATCGTCGATACGGGCAATGCCGAGTACAAGCCGGGCGATCTTCGAAGCAGATGCCGTTCGACCTCGGCTCACAACGTCATGCAACTCGACTCCCAAGAGCTATGCGATCATTGGGGAAGCTTCAGAATGGGAAAACGAGGCCACGTGGTTTGGAAATCCTGTGGTCGGAACGATGCAGTTCAGTGGTGCGCCGCCAAGCATGACGGATTCAACGCCGAGGCCGGACGAGTCGCGCTCTGCCTGAAAGATGTTTGGTTCGTCGTCGATTGGTTCCGGGGAAAGAGAGATCACACTGCCACAAGTCGGATGCATCTTCACCCAGACTTTCAACCGGAAGAAAAACAAGGTGGTTGGATGATTCGAAACAAAGACGATTCCTCCCTCTGCCGCTTCATCAATGTAATGGGCACGGAGACGAGTCATCGCATCGAACCGTCGATTTACTGCCCAGAATTCGGTTGTGTCCTGGAAAGCAACGTTTTGATCGCATCGACAGAACCAAACCGACAGGGATGGATCGCATTCGGATTTACGGCGAATTCAAACCAGACTGAGAGAGTGGAAATCTCCGAATACACATCCATCAAACTAGACAACAACAGCCTTTCGATCGAATGTGGGACTGGCTGGATGTGGAGGTTAGTGTTGGATTCCAATCTTGTAAGGCTAAGGTCATGAATCACTTGGAAGAAATGCGCCGATGTGCCAAAGAACACCTGAAGGATCGTGCAGAAAAAACTCTTTCCCCCAGGTTTCCTCCTTGATTTCAGAGAGCCGAACGTTCGGAAAACGACCTGGAAGATCGAGCGATTGAATCAATCTGTGCGATTCCTCGACGTCTACCACCTCCAAGAAGATCATTGAGTTCTGCACCCAATCGGCAACATGATAGTCTTGCAAATAGAACCCAAGTTTGTCATTCACTTTGAAATAGCACATTCGCTCTGAGAGCTCAAGTTCGGCGAAACCGAGTCTCCGATAGAACTCCCTCGACTGACCGTAGTCGAGGCTGCCGATAAAACTTCGTAGCGAACGTGCTTGCTGGTGCAGCATGATTCCAGTCCAACTTCAATCCAAAAACTGAGAAAGGACATCGCGCAGTACAGAATCCGTGGGAGGACGCGTGAGCAAGACATACTGGGCGCGTTTTCTTGCCTCCAATTGCCTCCCGGCTCGCACAAGTTGCCGGCATGCCTCAATCTTGGCCTGATACCAACCGCCACTTCCAATCGGAAATGTTTGGGCAAGCCTTTCGGCAGCCTCCCCTGCCCTCTCAAACGCGAAAGTCTGGTTCACGCTTGCCAGCACTTCAATAGCCTGCTTCAGAGCGAAACGGCGATCATCACTAGCGACTGCCGCCTCAATGAGCGAATCCGATGTCTCACGTGATGCATCCGAAAAGAATACTGCAGTTGCTTTCTCGGATGCGTTTGAATCAGGCAATTGCGATAGTACTTTACCGATCGATTTCTGCCGACTCGCAGTCGTTACGGCGTCTCGGTAAAGCCTCCAGCGAACACGCGCTACCCATTCGGGGTCGTCCCCAACAACCGTGTTAGGTTCTATCGTCTCGCCGCTGCCGATACGAAAGACTAGAAGTTGCTTAAACGGACTGTCTGCGATCTGATCGGCAGATCGAGTATTCGCGACCGATAAATCAAGCAGCCAGGAAGAAACCTCAGTGACGCTCGGTCGAAGGTCAATATTCTCTGATTCGACCTCCAAGAACGTTTCCTCCAGCGTTCTGAGCCGCTCCGTTGCCTCCGCAACCGCCATTGTCTTGAGAATGCGAAAGTGCTTATCGGCGACCTCCGGTACCAAGTCTGCTTGGCTGCTCAGCAAGAGATACTCTGAAGCAAGATCAGCGGAGTCCTCCAGCCGCTTGGCTTGCTCCATCATTCGCTGAAGCCAATCGTAAGCAGTTCTCGCGGCTTCACTGCTAGGCCACGTTTGAATGATTTCGACCAGTGTGTCTTCGATCCGATCAAGACGCTCCTGAGCCGACGTCGACTCTGCATCTTTTCCAAGCAAAATCGCCGCCTGCAACATGGCAGCCGGAGCATCGGTTGCCGTTGCATGCTTGCGGGCAACGTCTCTGAGCCTCTTCGCGGTTTTGCCCACTTCACCCATGGCGACGGAAACGGCGGCGGCTCTTGCAGCAACCGTGATGGCCGTCTCCGAATCCTTGGAAGCCTCCGCTGCCCGCCAAAGGAATGCAGCGGCTCTGCTTCTGTCACCCTGCCTTAAAGCTTGTTCGCCCTGTGCAGCGATCATCTCTGGGCTAATCGACTTTGGCGTTTCCGGATCAACTTTGATATCAAGATCTAACTGGTCCAACACGATCGCTTCAGCACGGCGACGACGAAAAGCCCCACCCTTTGATTCGATGGCATTGAGATAGTTCGTGATCTCTGGCTGCCGCCCACGAGAAGCCAACAGCAAGTCCAAGTTTGCAAAGTCCATCTCTGTTCCATCGGGAACCTGTCTTCCCGTCGATTGTTGATACTCGTCCAGAACCTGCTGTGCTACGACGATCGAATCAGCCTTGATCCCATAGCGAGTCCTCAATGCCGAAAGTTGTGCGACGGAAACTGCGTCGGCATCATCATTCGCTAATGTATCAATGACGCGTTTCGCATCCGCAAGGTTTTCACTGCGCAGATAGGCATCTGCTAAAAGCATCAAAACCGAACCATGGGCTGGCGTGGATCGGGGGAGCGTTAGCAGAATCTGTTCAGCGAGAGCAGCGGCGTCCGAGGCAGAAGAAATTGCGTCTTTTGAACCCGCCGCAAAGAGTTCGCTCTGAAGAACTGCTAACGACACTCGAATCACTGACAGTTCCTGCTCTAAACGCTCGAACTGCGACTTGTCAAATGATCGATTGTCTCGCCCATTGGTTGAGGCACGGTTCCGATAGATCGATGCAGACTCGATCAAGTCCTGGGCGCTCGCCTGCAGCTTAGGAACCCGTCTCAGCAGTTCGGATTCAACCTGTTCGGGGCTAGAGGAAACCGCAGAAGCGACAATCGCGGCGCGAAGTAACTGTGCTTGTTGGTTTATCGAACTGGCGGCGAGAAACACGGTCGACCCATGGTCCCTTGGCAGTGACCGTTGCATCGCCTCGACGGGTTCATTCGATCTTCGAATTCCATCATCAAGACGGCGAATGAGCTGATCAACGCGTCCCAAAAAAAGCTTCTCACGTTCTCTTGCTGCCAATGAAAAGGACCAATGGGCGGCCCACTTCGAAGCTCGCTTGGGATCACTCTGAAACCTGCGAAATCCTGACGCGCAGAGCCACTCGGCTTCGTCATAGTTTCTCGCTGCAACAAGCTGACGGACCAGATCGCTATCCAGGTCATCGGTCCGTCGATTCTCGGACCATCCGATGGAACACCCGACCAGGAGAACCACAAGGCTATAGCGAACAATCCTGATCAGCACGCCGCTGTTTCTGCTTTGTAGAGGCACAGTCAAGCGATCCGTCGGTTATAGAGCCACCACTCAACCGTCAGAATTCCGAGGGCACCGAAAAGAAAATATCGCCAGAATTCGGAACGAGATTCCATCATGCCTGCGGCTTCGACCGTTTCGTACCCGAGTTCGAACTCTGAACGCGGTCGAACGTCACTCTCTTGTGGGCTAAACAAGTTGATATTGAAAAGTTCGACCAGTTTGTCTTCCGCACGAACAAGGTAAGAGCCGGAGACCTCGGAATCAACAAACTCAACAACACCCGACTCACCGGTTGCAACTTCGTCAGGCTCTGCCCCCGAACCACGTGTGATCTGAACGCGATCGATCTGACTTTCGACGCGAAAGCGGACGGTCTCACCCGGGAGGAAGGATGGTGCCGCCGTTGCATCCGCGGCGCCCGCCAAGTGCCTAAGAACGTTGAGCAAAAATACGGGCCATGACCGATCTACAAACCAGTTCGTATTTGACTGCACATTCCCCTCATCATCGCTGGACATGATCTCGAAACCGAGTACGAGGTCCTGATAGCCATCACGCGGAGCAAGCGCGAGCACCGTTCCGTCGGTTCCGCCGACGAGTTCACGAGTACCGGTCGGACCCTCGACGCCACGTCCTTGAAAAATCATCAGCGAATACAACTCAAGAAACTGCATGATCGGATGCGTGCGATCGAGGTCCACCAGAATCGTTTGTCCCGGTTCACTGCTCCATGCCCACTCTTCACTGGGAAGTTCGCCGATGAAGAAGGTGTTTGTCTTTGGAAGTTTTTCAGGCCGACAACGGTCAAAGATCATCAGATCGTCGAGCCCAGCGGCAGCGCGCGTCTTGTATTCCTCCGAGCCGAGATACGACGTGGACTTGAATTCCGCGACACAAACCTTACTCGCGCTTTCGGTCGACAGGCCGACCTCAAGTGGCCGATTACCTTCGCTGATGACCAGCACGCTAACCGTCCGCAACGGACGGAGGCCGGCGTATGCAAAGTTATCGACACTTAAATCATCTTCGAGCGGCTGGTCCTCGGCATCCGCCGATTCGAGTTTCAATTGAAGGGAAGCAGCACTCTCCTGCTGGTTGAGCGGAAACGTGAGCGAGGTCTCTTCATCGACCTTCAATGAGATGGCTTCGCTGTCACGCCACGCACCATCAACGTAAAGTGAGACGTTACACTCCACCTCCGCGTCTCCAAAGTTCCGGACGGTAGCGAAAGCTTGCGCATCTCCCGGGCGTTCGACGTTGCGATCAGCGCTGAACGCGGTGATCGCCAAGTTGTTGACCTTGATGCTTCCGATCATCTGATAGATCGGTACCAAGTTCCCGACGTTAAATTCGCTCACGTCTTGGAAACCACCGTCACTGTAAACGAGCAAGTCCGCTGGCATCGGATCAGCAACTTGGACGTCGTTCTCGTCTCCCGTCGTACTACTTCGGCGAGGGTTTGCGAGTCCATCCGCAGCCTGGAGGGCTCCAATGATGTTTGTGGTGCGATTGGTACCCTCGGCTCGCTCAAGAGCATCACGAAGCCGATTCCGGTCGTTCGTGAAGGACTGCAAGACCTCTGCGCGATCACTGAACGTGATTAACATGGCAGTTTCATCCTGCTCCATGTTGTCGATGCGTTCACGAATCTGTTTTCTCGCTTGTTCAAAGCGGCTTTCCACATCCGCTTCGCCCTTCGCCATCATGCTTGCCGAGGCATCCAAGAGAAAGATCATACGTCCCTGGCTCGAACGCTCTCCCAGCGTACCCGGACGCAACAGCGCCAGAGCCGCCAAACCGATGACGAGCAACTGCAGTAAGAGCAGCAGGTTTTGACGAATCCTTTGGAACAGGCTGTTGACGTGCAAATCCTCAATGGTGCGGGCCCAAAGGTAAGTACTTGGAATCTCCACTGGCTCACGACGGAGCTTCAGGAAATACAGCAGGATCAATCCGATGGGGACGGCGGAGAGTATTCCCCACTGCCAGCTCGCAAGCGTCGAAATCCAACTCAACGGACGACTCCACGTTGGCGTAGGTATCGTGTCATCACATCATCCACGGGCTGATCGGTCTGAACAGGCAAATAAACAATGCTGCGACGAGAGCAGAAGTTTTTAATCCCACTGATAAATGCCTTCAGCGTTTCCTGGTAGCGATCGAGGACATACTGATTAATGGTAATCTCCGCTTCATCGCCGTCTTCGCAATCGATCAGCTTGCGATCCCCGCGTAGCGGTGGATCAACTTCATCGGGCGAAAGCACGTGCATGACAAAAACATCCATCCGTCGTCCGATCAACATTCGAAGCGCGGATTCATAACCCTGCTTGTCCATCAAATCACTGATCAGAACGGCGACTCCCGTGCCAGCATTTCGTAGCGAGAAGTCTTTTACCGAATCGTGCAGTGAAGCATTGTCACCACAAGAGACACTTTCGAGATACTGAAGCATCTTCCAAAGTCCGCTTCGTCCGCGAAGCACTGGAGCGTGTCGGCCCTGATCTCCCAACGCTTGCACGCTTACTCGGTCGGCCCGACAAAGACCGATGTATCCGAGTGCCGCAGCAAGCTGCTTCGCCACCCGAAGCTTTGTCGGGTCACCAAAATTCATCGATTCACTGCAGTCGACCAGCGCGTAGATGTGTAGGTCTTCTTCCTCCTGAAAGAGCTTTAGGAAGAGCTGGTCAAGCCTCGCGTAGAGATTCCAATCGATCAGCCGAAGATCGTCGCCAGGGACGTAGTTGCGAAAGTCAGCAAATTCGACGCTCTGGCCCTTACGTTTGCTCCGTCGCTCTCCCTTCATTCGCCCGCGAAACACCTTCCGAGAAACGAGTTCGAGTCGTTCGAGTCGGGCTAGAAGGTCCGGTGAAAGAAGTGGCTGTGTTTCAGTAACGGTGCTCATACAGCCCAGTTTAACGACTCTTGGCGAGCGAGGCACACCACTTCCTGCAGATCGTTGCGCCCTTCGAAATCGTTATGCCGCGGATGACCTCTCGGAGTTTCGTAAGCAATGGGCGATCAATTCTTGTCGTCGATCGGCTCCGTCCGATAAATTTTGACACGTTTCCATCAGGAGGAGTCGATGGGCGACTTTACCCTCCGTTCAGCTCGCCGTATCTGTTGAAGAAATCGCGATGACAGCGTGCTCGTTTCGAAAGTCGGCGGGAGAAATTCCAGTCGCCTTCTTGAACGAATGGCTGAACGCCGAGCTGGTTTCATAGCCAACTCTTTCCGCAATTTCGGCGATGCCCAATGTCGTTGTGCTCAAGAGGCGGCGAGCGAGCTCTATCCGTTGTCTGATCAGGTACTGAACTGGACTCTCCCCCGTCAGTGCTCGAAAACGGTGCGAAAACGTCGACCTGGAGAGCCCAGCCAGCCGAGCCATCATGGTAAGCGTCCACGGTCGAGAGGGCTCCGATGCCAGCCGATTAATGACGTCCAGCAGCCGTTCGTCTCTTCCATTGTCGGATTCGAACGGGCCGGTCGTTTCAGTAGACTCGCTCCGTACAAGTAGCATCAGCATCTGCAAGAAGAGGCAGTCCGCTATTCGGTCGATGTCCCTTCCACGAAGCTTGCCGGACTTTCCACCAATCGCAGATGATCGAAGAAGTGAATCAATTTGCAGGAGTCCCTCATGACGACCAATGTCGGCCGCGAAATGATTCGGGACGGACCTTCCGATCGATTGTGGATGAGCGCGAAAACCGATCAAGTGAACCAACAGACAATCGCATGCGGACTCACCGCGAATCTCAACTTCACTCCCCTCAGCGACTGTGATGAGGAGAACTCGCTCACTAACGGTTGAAGACTTACCAGCGACATCTACCGTGCAACGCCCATTGCTGACAAACACCAGCAACGAATGGTCTGCCCTGACGGATTGACTCTCCCCCTCCCGCAATTGTCGAAACTCAGCATTGCACTCGGTATCACGAATCGCGTCCAGGATGGCTTCCGTGAATTCGGGACGCTGGTTGAATGCTTGGATCGACATGCTGATTTCTTGGTTGAATCAGTCATGTAACCCGCTTAGACACCGCTGGTTCCGCAGAAGCCCCGACTTTTTCTGCTCTCTGCCAAGCTTCGCGGTCAGCTGGGCGCAACAGGAAAACCGCTAGCGACTCCTACGATTCGTCATCCAGTAGGCGTACTCTCTCACTTCAATCACGCCGTCCTTGTTCATGTCTGCGTCTTCTGGCGAAATGAGCATGCCGGACCACTCGCTCGAGGTTAGCACGCCATCGGCGTTCTTGTCATTTCTCTTAAGAATTCTCTTGGCATAGGCAATAGACTTCTCGTCTGAGGAATCTAGTTTTGCCTGCATCTCAGCGGTGAATCTTCCCTCCGAAAGACGTGCCACCTCGGATTTCACTTGCAACGACTGTAACTTACTCCTCAATTCCTTCGTGTATCCAAATAGAAATCGATCCGCGTAGGAGATTGCCATCTCTGACACGACTGGATCATCGGAGTCGGCAATTTCGATCAAAAGAGGAACCAACGAGTTTGTTTGATCAGTATTAGCTTTCAAGAATTGTAGGGCAGACAGCTCGTTCGACCGAACGTTGGAAGCATCCGTCAACCGCTCCTTCAACAGGCTCGCGAGTGCCGATCGACGAGCCCTGAGCTCTGACTCTATCGCCAGTAAGATATCCCGTGGGAGCTTCGATCTCTCTCGAACGGCCAAAAGGAACGCGACTTTCTCTCGGTCGTTCAAATCTGTCAAACCAATGGACTTGACCGCTCGCCGTACCACAGACGGATCCGGCTCTTCGCGACTAAGTTCTTGCCGTGCCTTGTCGACGAGCTCATTAAATCGAGAATCCACATACCCACGGCTCAGAGCAATCGCTGTCGGTCCCGACCAATCGTCACTTGATAGGGCTTTCTCAACAACCAACGATCGGAAAGCTTCTTCAATAGACGCAATTTCCTTCTCCACTGCCGCTGCTTCCTGAGACTCAGTTGATTTGGGAGACTCATCGCCGCTTGCATTTGGCGTCGCGATTGCAATGAAGAAAAGAGCCACAAGACAGGTCGTAGAACGTATGGTCACTTGATGTCTCACGATGGGTCTGGGAGCGAGTTGGCTGTTCCGTCCACGCCACACGGATGACCGTTCGCTTAGGTAAACAGATCAATCGAGGGGTAGTTTCGGCCGAGGACGGCCTTCTCATCACAGTCTAGCCAATCACGCAGTATGCTCGCGTAAACCTGCCGAAAATCGATGTGATGTTTCAAATCACCTTGTTGGAGGTCCTCAAGGCTGGCGGCTTGCCCGGTAAGCCCCGCGCGGATGGAGCCACCGCAAAGGAACATGGGGCCGGCAGCGCCATGGTCCGTCCCCGAACTTGCGTTCTCGGCCACGCGACGACCGAATTCGCTGAAAGTCAATACGCAAACATTTTCATGATTGCCTTTGGACTTCAT
>JBCCOI010000013.1:0-33304 GCA_039025515.1 Planctomycetota bacterium | reverse complement strand
CCGTGCCGGTTCATTAGGATGTTCGCTGGTTTCAGATCACGGTGCACGATTCCAGACTCATGGGCCTCGGCAAGTGCCAGCGCGACGGCACGAACAACCCGTATGACTTCCAATTCGTCTGGAACACGGTCCTGAATCCATGCAGCAAGCGACTGGCCTTCGATGTATGCCATCGAGATGTAGAGATGACCGTCATGCTCACCGCTTTCGAAGACGGCGCAAAGATTGGGATGCTCAAGCTTTGCAACGGACTGAGCTTCACGACGGAACCGCTCACCCGTATCCAGCGAGCGTCCCGCTTGTTGCCGCGCGACTTTGAGAGCGACCTCCCGACCCAGTTTCTCATCGAGGGCCAAATAAACAATCGCCGACGTCCCTCCGCCGATCGGACGGACGATTTGATATCGACCGAAGCGATAGCCGCTGGGCCAATAGCTTAGGCGGACATTGACCGGGTCAGTGTCGCTTAACGAATCTCCGTACGTCGCTTCGAAATCTAGAGGCGCGGAGAGGTTCGAATTCCTAAAGTCTTGGTCAGGCTTTGCGTCCGACATGACCGCTGGCTAAGCGTCCGGGGGGGTGGGGCAACAAATTGGCCGGTGTAATACTTCACCTAATTTAGATGAACACCGACGTATTAGCATTGCCAAGGATTACCCGAATCTAACCACGATTCCGAAAAAGTCGCCGATTTCCTGAGCCAAGCCACTTCGCCGATCTGGTTGATCCGCCCATTCGCTCCCCTGCAAGGCAACGGATTCGAAATGCGAACACCTGTGCACCTGAAGTCTTTCAGTGAGGAATGCTTGCCGCGCCAGCTACTTATCGTCACGAATCGGATCATTCGCGAGAACGGTCAGCCAGTCTTCTTGCAGGTCGTCGTCTTCATTAGAAGCGGGATCTAAATCGGAACTCCATTCGCCCTCACCTTGCGAGCCTAGCAGGTCCTGCAGGATGTAATTGATCACCAGCAACGCGTCGATTGAAGTGACATTTCCGTCACGGTTGACATCTGCGTTGTAGTCTCCGGTTCCGTCGAAGTCGTCGGCGTCTCGGTAGAGATGGTTGATCACGATCAGTGCGTCCAGAAGCGAAACTCGTCCGTCGAAGTTCACGTCTTCGGGCCTACCTCGGCTATCGTCGTCATCTGCGAAATCGTCTCCATCACCTCCGCTTCCATCATCGTCATCGTCTCCGATGCCGTCCCCGCCATCGCCGTCGTTGTCCGCTCGGTCGTTGTCCCCGCTGTCATCGCCGCCGTCACCATCGTCCCCGGCGTCACCATCGTCGCCTAAGTCGTCGTCATTTCCATCACCGCCGCTTCCATCACCGCCGCCCAGCTCAATTCCGATTCCCGCGAAGAAATCGACCCAATAGGAATCGAATGCCGGCGGGAAACTCGGGTAGTAGGGAAGGGCAATTCCTATTTGACCGCCGGTGACCAGCGGGTCCACGACGGCGTTTTCTGGCAGCAACGCATCAGAGAACGAGATTCCGAATTCTTCTTGAAGCTCTCGATTGCTCAAGCCGACCAATTCCTCGGGAACGAACTGTGAGAGTTCTCGGCCGGGAGGAACAGGAACGAAGTCTGGATCCTGGGCGTCGAAGAAAAGTCCGACGTCGTCGTAACCAGGGTTGTTGAACGTGATCCGATCTTTCAAAAAGACCGGTGGGATGTTGATCAATGTTTCTTCGTCAAAGAATGCGTCTTCGATTCCAAACAGGCCTTCCGCCAAACCCAGGTCGAAGGCTGCATCCATCGAAATGTGAAGTCGCTCTTCGTCTGGCTCGAACAAATCACTCAGTGGCAAGAACTCGATGTTGCTGATCTCAAGGTTCCGCGCGTCTCGATCGGGAACGTTGATGCGTATGTCGGTGACCGCGGAAATCTGTGCTCCGTCAATCATCGCATCACCATTCCGCTGGGCGGCAATCCCAACGAGATATCCATCGACCGAAACGTTACGTACCGTAATGTCGTTCTGGTTGGCGAACTGGTCCAGCTTCAGGCCCACGGAACCTTCGGCGCCCGTTCCGACCAATTCGATGTTCTCAAATGTTAGTCGACCTGAGTACGGTGCCGCAATTCCTGACAGCGGAACGTTCCAGGCGGTAAAATTCGAAAATGTCGACTGCAGAGTCTCTTCATATTCCTGTGGGACTGCGGCGAGTAATCCTTCACCAACAAAGTGTTCATCATTGTCATCGCGGTTGTCTGTATGCAGATACGCGACGTTGAGACCTTTTACCGCGCTGTAGACAGTGTTCCCATCAAAACTCGGGACGGGCACGTGCTTTGGACGCACCATTGTTCCTGGTTCTCCTATCAGGTCGCCGTTGGGCAAGTTGACGACGTCCACCAGTTTCTCACCGAGGCCTTGTTCAACGAGCCCAAGAGTCCAATAAATGAATCCGTGCCCGGAGGCTCCCGAAACGACGTTGTCTTCCACGGTGACACCCGGCCCATGAAACCAAAATCCATCGCCCTGCCATCCAAAGTCCTGCGTCAAAACACGGATATCAGGCGATTGGTCAAAGTTGACTTCATTGTCGGGAGGATTGGGGTTGCCTTCTGGATTCACGGTTCGGATGGCGATGTTGCGAATGAACGAACCGACTTCGTCTCCGGCCTCCGTGTTGTAAGCCGCCCCCGTCACGTTGTAGGACACGTTGTCGAGAAAATCGACGTTTGACGAGTGGTTGACGTAGGCCCAGCCCGGATCGTTTTGAACGACCGCGCCTTGCACGATGGCAGGTTCTCCTGACGCTCCGCCGCGATGGAAGTGAACTGAATAGCGACCACGGACGTTGAAGCCGTCGAGTTCTTCGACTTCGGTTTCATCCTCACCAACCGATCCCTCGGAATCACTGATCAGACGCCAGTCCTCCAGATCAATGGACTTGTCGGTTCGTCCAAGGTCCTCAAATGCAACATAACGTGCATCAACGTTATTGGTGTGCATGAACATTACGTGAGCGCGGTGTTCAGCTTCCGGATTTTCTGATCGGAAGACAATGTTACGCGTCAGGTTGGCGACGTGAACTTCCAAGTCGGCTCGTGGTGCGATGTGATCACGCACAAGTTCCGTATCGAATGTGATTGTGCTGCCGTCGATTTCTGTGATGGTGACGACTTCGTCACTTTCTGGATCGTTCGGATCTACACCCGCTATCGTGATCACGTCACCGACGCGCCAGCCATTTGGCTCAGCGGCGAGCGTCACTTGGTTCGCACCCTGCACCGGTCGAGCGGCACCTTCGGTCGAATCACCCGGCAGGGAAATGAATGAATCCTTCACGGCGCCGTGGATGGTTGTTTTCCCGTGCAGTAAGGCTCCACGGCTTACAATCGTCGGATCCCAAGCTCGATCGATCGGGCCGTCATCAGCGAACACGATGTTCGCGGTCACGTCTTCACGGATTGGGTTTTCCTCCGTGCCGATGACCAGCTGGCCCATCGGAGTGCTCACCAAGGTGTCGACACGGATTTCCGTATTGCGGTCCGATAAGAAGTTCAGAGTTCCATCCACTCGGATCGTTTTGAACTCTTCCTCAACTTCGTAGTCGACATTCAGCGTCATGCACGCAGGAATGTGAATGGCCGCTCCGTCTTGGGGCAGTTGGTTTCCGGACCAGACCGATGGATCAGACCAGTTCCCCGATGCGACAACCGTATTGGTGACGGCGCTTGTGGGTACCAGGTTCATCACAGCCATGTGACCCATCTGGATCGATTCAGCATCACTCCCGTGAGAACCGGACGAATCATGTCCGTGATCAACCATTCCGGAGTGGCATTCGCCTTCGGCCATCGACGCTGCCAGAACGACGGCCAGCAGCTTTTTTGCTTCAAGGTGTTCCAGTGAGAGGACTCGATTGCGTTTTCTCTTACGCCGTGGAGTCGAACGTAGATTCGAAGCAAACTTGGATACCATTACGACCACCGCTGTTGGACTCTGGCTGATAAGATCTTTTTTTGGAGAGGAGCGAAGCATGGCTTCTACCAATCCATTGCCGTTTCCAACTGAATCCTTTCTCGAAAAACAGGAAACCGATCAGACTGTCGTATAATCATTCGGAGCCTCCTCCAGGAATCGCAGGTGGCGTCGCAATTGTCACATTCCCATTTTCCGCATCGAGAGGTACGACGTGATCGAGGCTGCAACGACGCGTGCCAGCCTGCTTATTCGGCTTCGCGATCATGCGGATGCGGAGGCATGGTCGCAGTTCGTCGAGATCTACAGTCCCTTCATTTTCGCTTATGCCCGCCGCTGGCATTTCACGGCTGAAGACGCTGCCGATCTGGTGCAGGAAGTCCTTGGCGAGGTTTTCCGCTCCATCGAACGGTTTGAATACAACCCACAACTTGGAAGATTCCGTAGTTGGCTTTACAGGATCGCAAAACGCAAAGCGGCACGGATGTACAAGAAGCGGTCGCGACAGATGAAGGGGTCTGGCGATACGGCGTCGATCAAGATGCTGAACAATTTTCCCGATGAACAAGATGATTTCGAGCTTGCGTGGGAAGACGAGTACTACCGGCATCTTTTCCGGTGGGCGGTCGAGAAGATCAAACCACAGTTTCAAACGAAAACGTGGCAAGCGTTTTGGACGACGGCAGTGGATGGCAAGTCACCGCCGGAAGTCGCGGAGCTCTTGAGTCTCTCCGTCGGTGCGGTTTACATCGCCAAGTCGCGAATCATCAAGCGATTGAGCGAGAAAATCAGGGAAGTCGATGATAGTCTGTGACTCCTGTCCAACGCCCCTGCAACTCAAGCAGCTCTTGGAGGATCAACTTTCCGAAGATGTCGCTGCGCGTCTCACAGAACAAATCGCCGGCTGCAAGTTGTGTCAGGAAAAGTTGCAGTCCGTCGTTGCCAGTCAAAGACTGATTGATCGGCTCGGTGCGCTTCGTGATGATTCCCCAGACTCCGGCGAATTGGATCGCGCCGTTATTGCGCTCAAGTCACTTTTGCCATCTCCAATCGATCGCTCGGGCGATCCTGTTGACGCCTCGAAGTCTGGCGATGCAAACGTCGACCGAGAATTTCTCGAGCAGGATGGCTACGCGATCCTGGAACTGATCGGCATGGGAGGCATGGGCGTTGTTTACAAGGCATGGGAAAAATCGCTGGATCGCGTCGTTGCACTCAAGGTGCTTTCGCCGGCATTAGCCAATGATCCGATGGCGCGTGAGCGTTTCCTCCGCGAAGCCAAATCGGCTGCCGCGATCGTTGATGAACACGTCGTCACGATTCACGCCGTCTCCGGCCGTTTGCCGCACCCGTATTTAGTAATGGAGTTCGTCGAGGGAGACTCGCTGCAACAAATGCTCGACGAACGAGATTCGATTTCTTTGGAGGAAGTCGTTCGCATCGGACGTCAACTTGCGCACGGGCTTCAAGCCGCGCATTCGAAGGGCGTCATCCATCGCGATATCAAGCCGGCCAACATCTTGATGCATCAGGAATCGGGGAAGGTGCAGTTGACCGATTTTGGCCTGGCACATCTCTTTGGCGACTCCCGGCTCACAAAGAGTGGGGTTGTCATCGGAACACCGGGTTACTTCGCTCCTGAGACCATTGAAAGTGGGGACACGACCGATCATCGCGCGGATCTCTTCAGTCTCGGCGCGGTGCTCTACGCACTTTGCACGGGTAATTCACCTTTTCACTCGGGGTCGTTGCTGCAGTCGCTTCGCCGTTTGTCGACCGAGAAACCAGCTCCGCTGACTGACGTCAATTCCACCATCCCGGCATGGCTTTCCAAGATCGTTTTGCGACTGTTGGAAATAGCACCCGATGACCGATTCAATTCGGCAGCGGAAGTGAGCGAAGCTCTTTCGGACGGAGTGAGCCATCAAACCAGTTCTGACTCAGTCCGCTGGGAGATCGCTGGAGCGAGTTCATCTGTCAGTACTGCTTCACCCCGCGATGTTCCGACGATCAAGGTTCCCTCTGAACCTCGCCGAAGTCGACGTTCACGAAGCTACCGACCCACATTGATTTTGAGTGTTGTGATTCTTGCGCTCACAGGCGGATGGATCTTCATCCACAACGCGACGATATCGCGTTCGCCTGTGGAAACTTCGGTCTCTGAAGATATCGAAACGGGCAGAATCGAACCATTCGAAAGTGAGAGCCCATTCTGGATTGTGAATGAAGACTCCGCTGAAATCGCGAAGTACTCGAGCTTCGAGGAGGCAATCAAAAACGCGCTTCCGAAATCACGGATTGAGATTCACCGAACCGGCCCGATTCCGACCCGGCCTTGCGTTCTCGGAGATTCAGAAGGCTCTTCAAGTGGCCAACTCGACCTCGTTGCGGGAATGGATCACCGCCCAATCCTTGTTTTTGAACCGCCGGCCAAGGGTGATGTCGAGTCGATGGTCGAGATTACGAAACGGGTGGTGATCGAAGGCATCGAATTGCGACTACTGCCAGAGTCTTTGGTGCAGGACTTTACACTTCTCGCATTGAAGTCCGGCGGCGAATTGGGCTTAAGGAATTGCACACTCGTCGTCGAAGCGGAGGGAATTGCGGTCTATAGCGAGGCGGTTGTTCGATTGGAGAACAGCGATGTTGTAACTCCGGGTGGCTTCGGGATGAGGCTGGAACCGGGTGAGAACGCGATGACGGAGCTGCGTAATTGTTGGTTCACTGGAAGCACGGCCGTCAGTATTCTCAGCTCCCGTTCTACGGATGTTGTGGTTCAGGATTGCACGATAGTGTGCAACCATTTATTCCAAGTCGAAGAATCCACTTCAAGCCAGATTTCTCCCGTCGGCATCACGGTCACTCGTTCCATCCTGATGAGCAGCGATGGGATATTGAATGCGAGAGTGAATCTCAAGCAACGAGGCTTTCGCTGGATTGGTTCACAGAATGTTTTCGCGGGTGTGATCGAAAGCGAAGGTGAGCCCGGGACCTATGACCGCACGAAGGCACTGCGCGAGTTTCAAATTTGGCAAGACAGATTTGAAGAAGTGGGATCAACGTACGTCACGAATCCATTTGAAGACGATTTGGAGAATCCATTCGAATTCTACATTCAGCCTGACTTTCGTATTTCAACGCTAAAACCAAAACCGCCAATCACCGCCGGAGCGAAGCCCAACTTCACGAGAGCGAGAGACTAATACGTACCCATTACGCTCCGCGGTGATGCTATTGGACGCTTCAAGAAGCGAATCTGCGTGACGAGCGTCACCGCGGAGCGTGACGGATACGATGGCTTCGGTGCGATCCGTCGCGTGCGCCTGTTGGCTGTTTTTGCGTCTGAAAACCGAAACCATGTTGTACCTCGGAATCGATCAGCACGCAAAACAACTCACTCTTTCACTCAAAAATTCGGACAGTGATGTCACGCTTGCCCGGCAAGTCTGCGACAAGTATTTTGCTTGGGGCAGTGGGTAATTTGCCTTGGATCAATCGTCATGAACGAAGTGACTCGAATTCTACGGAAGATCGAAGATGGTGATCCGGCTGCGGCGAGTCATTTGCTGCCGTTGGTCTACGACGAACTGCGAAAGCTCGCTGCCGCGCGATTGCGGGGCGAGATGGGATCCAATAGTTTGCAACCGACGATGTTGGTGCACGATGCCTACATCCGCCTGGTCGATCAGGATCAGCCGCAAGCTTGGAATGGACGTGGGCATTTCTTCGGAGCAGCCGCTGAAGCCATGCGCCGGCTGTTGATCGAATATGCAAGACAGAGGAAGAGCCTCAAACGCGGTGGCGACCTGCAACGTGTTGAGCTAGAAGAAATCGAAGTACCGGGCGTGGCTGATCAAATCGACCTACTGGCACTCGAAAAAGCTCTCACGCAGCTGGAAACCATGTCGGCAGGCAAAGCCAAGTTGGTCAAACTGCGTTTTTTTGCCGGATTGACCGTGCCGGAAGCCGCACAGGTGATGGGCATATCGGTCGCAACTGCCGAGCGCAACTGGAAATTCGCCCGCACTTGGCTGTACGCCAAACTCAATCCTGACCAATAAACGACGGTTTCTGCAAGAAAAATCCTTTGTTCCTGAGGGCCCTGAACCAGCGATTTCGCACTGCCTTTTGAGGAAGACAGCGGAGGCCCAATCAATAGCCGCATCGTACGCGATCCCGCATCAGCCGCTACGTGAAACCTGCGGTTCCCCGCACAATCGATCCGCGCAAGGCAATCGATCTGTGCAAGGCAAGTGAGAAAACGATGTCCGAAACCCAAGAACTCTCGGTGCTTTTTAGCCGGGCACTGAAAATTCATGAACTCACCGAGCGACAAGCATTCATTCGGGAGCATTGTGGGGACGACCAACAACTTGCAGATGACTTGCTTCAAATGTTGCGTGTCCATCAGAAGGCTAGTGGATTCCTTTCCACTCCACCACGGAATGTCTCGCTGCCCGCAGCCACGCGGGTTGGTCGTGACAGCGTCATGGGGCGGCTCACGCAAGAATTTGATATCCACCCAGCGCTACCACACGGCGACGACGCCGACAGTCCGACCGTATCAGCCTCGGCGATCGCCCCGCGCTATCAACTGCATGGCGAGATCGCGCGTGGTGGGATGGGAGCGATCGTAAAAGCCAGAGACGTCGATCTGGGGCGGACCCTGGCAATCAAAGTGCTGCTTGACGAGCACGGCGACAACCCTGCGATCGCCGAACGGTTTATCGAAGAGGCACAGATCGGTGGCCAGTTGCAACATCCCGGCATTGCACCCGTCTATGAACTGGGCCAGATGCCCGACGACCGTCCCTTTTTCAGCATGAAACTGGTCAAGGGAGACACGCTGGCGGCACTCTTGGCGGACCGAAAGGACACGAAAAGCGATCGACAAAAGCAGCTGGGTGTTTTCGAGCAGATTTGCCAAACGATGGCGTACGCCCACAGCCGTCGCGTGATCCATCGCGATCTAAAACCAGCCAACATCATGGTTGGTAACTTTGGCGAAGTTCAGGTGATGGATTGGGGATTGGCGAAAGTCATGAAAGTGGGCGGGATCGCAGACGAACAGCGAGCCCGATCAAGCAATCTTGGGCAAAGTCTGATCCAAACGGTCCGCAGCGGATCGAATTCACCGCAGGCGTTAGTCGGAACAAAACGCGGCGCGGGATCGGCAAGTTCAGACACGCAGGCCGGCAGTGTGATGGGGACACCCGCCTACATGCCGCCCGAACAGGCGCTCGGCGAAGTGGAGCGACTGGACGAGCGTTGTGATGTATTCGGTTTGGGCGCGATTCTTTGCGAGATCCTCACGGGTCAACCGCCATACGTTTCAGACGACAGCCATGATCTGTTTCGCCAAGCGGCACACGGGAAGTTGGACGAGTGCTTTGAGAGGCTGGACAAGTGTGGTGCGGATGAAGCACTGTGCGAGATAGCCAGAGGTTGCCTGCAGCCCGAGATCGAAGATCGAATCCGGACGGCCCGCGAACTATCCACCCAAGTCAACGAGTATCTCGAATCGGTGGAGCAGCGACTTCGTGAGACGGAAGTAGAGCGTGCGGCGGAGGCAACCCGAGCCATCGAGGAGACAAAACGCAGACGCGTGACGACGGCGCTTGCCGGAAGTGCCATCTTGGTCTGCGTCCTTTGTGGTGCCGGTTGGATTTGGATGCAGTTGCAGGCCACCCAACTGGACGAAGCCAAAGTCGCTCAATTGAACGAACAAATCAACAATGCTCGGCTTCACCAAGGACTTGCGGACGTCGAAAACGTCCAAAAGCGATTGAGCGAACTTGAAAAGGCGATGCAGTACGCCCAGCGAGGCTTGGAGTTAGCCAAAGAGAATGAGCTGGGTGAAGATCGTCGGGCAAAAATAGAGTCGCTGTTGACTCAACTCAAAGACGAAACCAAGACCGTCGAGAAGCTCGTCGCACAACAAAGCAACGACAAGCGACTGGCCGATCGACTCGAGTTGATTCGCATGCGGCAAGTCGATCCGGGGTGGAAGCCCGGGGAAACAGACGAAACTTCGTCAGGCAGCGAGACATCCAACGCCTACTCGGAGGCCTTTCAAGATGCGGGCATGGAGATCGATGCATCGGATAGCGAGCAAATTGCAAGAGGCATTCGCGAGTCTCAGATATCTGAACCACTGATCGCCGGTCTGGACCATTGGGCTGCGTCATTGCCGGAGACTTCCAGCGTCAGTCAGTTGGTCGCGGACCTGCGAATGGTTGGAGATTGGAAAGCCGCGATTGCGGTCACTCGCCAGTACATTGAAAAGCGTCCAGAAGTAACACTCCCCTACATTGATCTTGTCGGAATGCTGGCCGCGAGTGGCGACCGCAGGGGCTTCGAGCAGGTAAGAGACCAGCTCCTGCGGACGCATCGATTTCCGGAGTCTCACAGCGACGTCGGAAGGCTGTTGAAAGCCGTGTTGTTGTTCCCACTGGAAAAATCGGCCGCGACGGCGATCAATGATCTTTCACCGCAGAGCCTCCAGATCGCGCTCGATCAAGAACGCGTATCGTCAAAACGTATCGAAGCATTTCAGTGGAACACGATGGCGCTGCTAAAGCTGCGTCGCGGCGAGATGGAATCGTGTTTGAAAGATGTCTCCAAATCAGAGGCCGCTGATTTGAGCGGTTCTGTTGTGATGCTTAATTTGGTGGTCCGCTGCATGGCGGAAGCAAGCCTGGGCAACGAAGAGGCAGCGACAAAGATTCTGCGCGAACTCGATCGACAACTGAGTCTTGGGAAAACAGATCGTACCCTTCGCCGGAGTCGCGATTCGTTGTACGCCTTGGTGCTGCGAGCGGAAGCCGAGCGGCTTGTTGGCGGTAACGTCGAACCGTGGGCATTCCAGCGATGGACCGAGCATGATGTGGCGGAGGAGGAGGACAAAGAGAGGATTCAGAGTTTTCGGCTGAAGAGGAAGCTGCTCGCGATCGCCAATCTTGCTGACGGCAATGACTGGCGGCGATCGGTGCGATCGGCGCTGCACGCCGGTGACACAGGTACCCTCGCTGAGCTGGCATCTTCGGAAGACATCATTGCGCAACGCCCCGAACTGACCGCATGGCTGGCAACCGAATTGCGAGGGGTCGACAAACCTGAGCTGGCACTCGGTGTTTTGCGTCGAGTCTACAAGAAGCATCCTTCCGATTTTTGGATCAACCGAGAACTCACAAAATGTTCGAATCACCTTGGTCGTTCAACCGAGGCCCTTGGATATGCCCGCGCGGCGTTGGCGGTCCGTCCCAAAAACTTCTCTGCCAAACGAGCTCTCTGCCTGACGCTTGAGCTGGTGGGACAGCAAGAAGAATCCGACAAATTGTTTTCGCAGATCCTTGCAGACAACCGTTTCGAAACGGCTGACTATCGGGCGATGGCGAAATCGCTCAGTTCGAGCGTCCACCTGGATAAGGCGAAGAAGCTGGTCGAATCCTGGATTTCCGAAGCACCGGACGATGATGAAGCGATGGATCAGATGTCATACATCCTTTACAAACAAGATCGGATTGCAGAATCGGTGGATTGGGCCGAGCGATCGATCGCGATCAATGAAAACAACTCCTCGGCTTGGTTTCGCAAGGCTTGGGGACATTCAAAGTTGGAACAATTGGACGAGGCCGAGTCAGCCTACCGTCAATATCTTGAGCTGAAGCCCGATAGCGGCACGGTCCATAACAATCTTGGCAGCGTTGTGAAGAAACTGGGCAGGCTTGACGAGGCGGCGGACCTGTATCGCAAGGCGATGAAGCTTGACCCGAGCAATCGCTATGCCGCGAACAATTTGCGTCGGCTCCTGACATCGAAGGAAAAAGGTGATAAACGCGGAGCTGCCGTTGCAGAGGAACTTCGCCAGCTCTCCATACGAATCGCCAAAGATGATCGTACGGCGATTGAGGAATTCCAAAAACAAGTCCGTTCCAACCCGCTGGATGTTGAAGCACGTTTGGATCTTGCGAGGCGGCTTGTGAAGGTTCGCGACTATGATTCGGCCCTCTCCGAAGCCGAGCGTGCATTGAAGATCGCGCCCAATGACCCGAAACCGCATGCGGTCCTGTTCACCATCCACATAATGCGCCGCGAAACAGAACGAGCCATTGCAAGTGGTCGCAAAGCGATCGAGCTGGGTTCCGACGAGACGCCTTTGAGATTCCAGCTCGGCCAGCAGCTGGTCAACCAAGCCCTCGGTCGAATTGTAGTTCCGTTCAACCTGAGTAATGAAGATTCGAAACTGATCGACAACGCGACCAAGCAGGCGCTGTTAAACGAAGCCATCAATTTGGCTTTGCCCTTGGCCGAATCATCTGACGAACCGAACGGTAAATCGCCGATCACTCGTCCAATGGCGGCGATGTTGGAAAGGTGGTTGCGACTCGCCGGCCGAAGTGAGGAAGCGGATGACGTGGCCGAAAGGTTTCCGCGACCTGCGGCTCGATCGCAACAGAATCCGGATGGGGAGCTCAGCGCCGTTCAGGGGAGAGTCTGGGTCAATTTGCAGAAAGAGATTGATGAAGCGATTTCTGCGGGTGGAGACGCAAAGGTGATCCAGATGTTGAAAGACAAGATTGCAACCGCCGACGGGAATTCCCGAGAGGGCGGCTATGCGAGGCTGATGTTGGCGGAGCTCTACGTTGAGCAGTCCCGCGACCAGGACGCGATAGAGCTTTGGAAAAAAATCATCGGGCAAGGCGGGGTGACCGCGATCGATGGCGTCGTTCGGCTTACTCAGTACCACCGGACGGCTGGGCGGTACGAACAAGCAATCGAGACACTAGAAGACCACTTGTTCACTGTGGGAACCGAATCGCGTCTTCATCTTCCGATTCGATTTCTCATGTCACAGATTTACGCCGATCAAGAAGATCACGACAAGGAAATAGAATCTCTCCAATCGATTCCGGATCCGCTTCGCAATCCTGTCATTAATCGTCACATCGCATCGCGTATCTTCGACGTGGCGGGGAACGCGCAGCAGGCCATCAATGAGCTCAACAAACTCACGAGGCCCTTGCCGACGATTGTTGACCTTGAAGTGTTGTTTCTGATTGCGGATCCGGCAGAAGTCAAAGAGGGATCTCGGATGCAACAGGCGACTGCCTTGCTTGGGCAAATCCTCGATCAGCCGATGCAGCGTTTCGATCTGACCGGACGTTCTTCAGTCAAACGCCTGCCGCCAACGGTGAGTTTGGTGCGAGAGATGATGTCAGTTGGAATGACCGGGGTCTATCGTTCAAGCCCGAATAGCAAGTATTCGTTTTCCGCGAAGAACACGGAGGGCATCTTGCACTATCGACGCGGCGATTTCGGCCGGGCCTTGAAAGCGCTCAACGAGTTTCGAGACCTGGGATTCGAAGAACCGAGCAATTGGTTGTTCCTGGCGATGACGCATTGGCAGCTCGGCGATCAGGAAGAAGCACGGCAGTGGCACGTCAAGGCGATCGATTTTCTGGAACGCGATGAATACGAGCCGTCACGTTTGGAGAGAATGTTCCGTCAGGAAGCGGGCGCATTGATCGAGGAGGAAACAAAGTGATAGAGCCACTGAAACGAATGTTCCTCAGTTTTCAATCGCTCCCCTCTCCCCCAAAGAGTGGCGAGCCTCAGCGAGTCACTCTTTGGGGGAGAGGGGCTGGGGGTGAGGGGGTATCACGAGCCACGCCTGTCAGCAATCGCATCGACGATTTGTTTGCGAACCGACTGTGGATCACGCAAGACCGAGTAGCCCGGAATCCTCAAGACTTTGTATCCAAGCTCTTCGAGAAATCGATCTCTCACTTGGTCGTGGGCGATTCCCCCATCTGTGAAATGATGTTTGCCATCGACCTCAATAATCATCTTGAGTGCGACGCAGCAGAAGTCCACGGTGTACGGCTTTATCACGTGTTCGCGGCGGAACTTTTCGCCACAACATCGGCGCGATCGAACCATCTGCCAAACATCGTTAGAAAATTCGTTGGCGCTAGCGCGTTGGTAGCGAGCAAACTCGCTCGCTTCCGGATTGCGGCTTCGCTTTCGTCGCTCAGTCATCGCGGCTCCCCCTCACCCCCAGCCCCTCTCCCCCAATCAAGCCTTGAAAGATTTATGGCATCAATCATGAAGCATCGCCTTTTGGTGTGCGGACTCCCCGAACATCGCAGACAAGGCTTGATCGGGGGAGAGGGTAGCCAGAGAGAATGTGCCCATTAAAGGTGACTGTCAAATGAGCAACGAAGAGCAAGAACTCGCCGAAATAGTTCAGCAGGCATACTCGATCGATGAGTCTGACCAACGAGACAAGTTTCTCGATCAATCCTGCAAGCGTCGGCCTGGACTGAAGACTCGGTTGCAGATGATTGTTGATGCGATTCCCGATAGTCCGTCCGAAGCAGCGCCTCCGCAGGGGTCACCGAGACATACGAGTGAACACAGCGTGCTGAAAGCGATCTCAGCGGCTTCGGGTATTTCGCAACAAGCCAACAGCGTTGTGCTTGACGATTCGATCGATCAGTCCAATGAGCCGATCGTCCAGCCGACTTCGCCCGAGATGCCCAAGACGATCGACTCCAGCCGCTACCAACTGCAGGGCGAAATCGCTCGGGGCGGAATGGGGGCGGTGTTGAAAGGGCGCGACATTGACTTGGGACGCAATCTGGCCGTCAAAGTGCTGTTGGATGCTCACAAGGACAACCCGCTCGCCGTCCAGCGGTTCATCGAAGAGGCTCAAATCGGTGGACAGCTACAACATCCCGGCGTTGCTCCCGTCTACGAGCTTGGGCAGTTCGAAGACAGGAGACCGTTCTTCACGATGAAGCTGGTCAAAGGCGACACGTTGGCATTGATGCTTGCCAGTCGCTATTCGGTGCAGCATAACCGCGCCAAGCTGTTGGGCATCTTTGAACAGGTTTGCCAGACCATGGCTTATGCTCATTCGCGCGGCGTGATTCACCGTGACCTCAAACCGGCCAACATCATGGCGGGCGCGTTCGGTGAAGTGCAGGTGATGGACTGGGGTTTGGCAAAAGTGCTGCCGGCCGGCGGACAGCAAACCGCCTCGAAACCGTCAGCTCCCGATGACGGAAAAAGCGTGATTGCGACCGTGCGAAGTCCCGATGGCAGCGGACCCGTTCCCGTCTTTCGCTCCTCTTCCAATGGTGATCCGCAAAATGACGTGGGTTCGCAGACTCAGATGGGACGCGCTCTTGGTACACCCGCTTACATGGCCCCCGAGCAAGCCATGGGTGATGTCGATCGAATGGACCGACGAACGGACGTCTTCGGTTTAGGGGCGATCTTATGCGAAATCCTGACCGGTCAACCGATTTACGTCGCGGACGACTTACAGACGCTGATGCGGATGGCGTGTCGGGGAAAGACCAACGAGAGCATTCGGTTGTTGGATGCATGCGGCGCGGACGATCAATTGGTGGAACTGACCAAGCACTGTCTGCAATTCAAACAATCGGATCGTCCCAGCGACGCAGGCGAGGTGAGCCGGCGAATCAGTCGCTACCTGGAGTCGGTCGAAGAACAGGTCCACGAAAAGGAAATTCAGATCGCGGAAGAAACGGCCCGTGCCGGAGAAGAACGCAAACGGCGTAAAGCGGTGTTGGCGTTATCGGCTGGGATCCTCGGCCTCTTGCTACTCGGCGGTGGCGGTTGGAAATGGAACCAGAACCAGTTGGCAGCGCAGCGTGAAGCCCTCGTCGAAGATTTTGACGAGTCGGTGGGTCGAGCGAAGCTGCGACTGCAACGCGCGAGTACCGAGAATCTGACGGAGCGATACGACCATCTTGAGCGCGGATTGGAATCGGTTCGCGAGGCGATCCAATTGGCCAAGAGTCCGCAATTACGCCGCAACAGCCTTCGAGAAGCGGAAGAGCTGGAGAAAAAACTCGATCGCGATCTCAAAGCAACCCAAGTCGCGCTCGACCAACAGAACCAAAATACTCAACTGCAACAGCGACTCGCGTTCATTCGGACCAGTCACGCCGAGTCCAATGGGACGGTCAATTTCGCCAACTTCGACACCGCGTTTGCATTCGAGTCGGTCAACGAGCGCTACTTGAAAGCGTTTCGCGACGCGGGCATTGATGTGAAAGACGGTGACATCAAGCGGGTAAGCACGCAGATTCGGGAATCAGAGATCCAGTCCAGCTTGATTTCTGCGATGGATCACTGGATCGCGGCAATCCCGAAATACTCCAAGCGCGATAGGGTCCGAGCCAATTTTTCCGCCGGACGATGGGAAACGGCAGCAAAGATCGCGCAACAGCGGGTCCAAGAGAACTCACGCGATACAGTCGCCTACCTCGAACTCGCTCCGGCGCTGATCCTCAGTGGGCAAACGACCCAATACCGAGAACTGTGCCGCCAGATGCGAGACCAGTTTCTGGCCAGCAAAACGACCACTGACTCGGGACGAACCACCAAGGTGTGTCTGCTGCTGGACAACGCCATTGAGTTGAGAGAGATTCCCTCCGCGGTTCACGAAGCCGCGCTGGATGACGGGCGAGTTCCCAAGGTCATTCTCGGCTTCGGTTGGGGGACACGCGCAATGCTGCAGTACAGGCGCGGCAGGCTGAAGGAAGCGGCCGAGTGCTGCGTTCATGCGGAAGCAGCGGAGATGAATACGCGTGCCGAGATGTATCTGCTGGCTTGCAAGACGCTGATCCAACACGGACTAGGATCAACCGATCAAGCGAAGCAGAGCCTCGCTCGGTTGCGCGAGTTGATCCATGAAGCGCTCGGCGATGATACGCTTCGGGGGAATCTTGACACGGCCATCGCGCTCGTCCACTTCCGGGAAGCCGAATCGAAATTGGGCGAGACTCGTCCCGATCCGCGGATCAAACGATTTATCGAAAATGGTAACTCTCAATTTGATTTACCAAAACCGCTCGTACATCAATCGACAAAAGAACGTCTGCTGAAGATCGTCCAAATCGCCGATGAAAGCTCCTTTCGCAAAGGCGTTCGCGAAGCGGTCGCCGCCGAAGATTTTGATAAGCTTCTCAGCCTCGCCAAAGATGCCGATGCACAGCGCCAGTCGCCCGAGCTAATGGTGTCGCTCGGATCAGCACTGCGAGAAGCTGGCCATGTCGACGAAGCAAACTCCGTCCTGCAATCCGCGTCGCTTCGCGTGCCCAACGACTTCTGGGTTCACTACGAACTGGCCAAGTGCATGCGAGCCGACAAACAGTATTCGGAAGCGTTGAACTACGCCCGTGCGGCCTTCGCGTTGCGTCCCGAAAGCCTTGCGTCGCAAATTCTGTTGGCAAGTTCTTTATCACAGGCGGGCCAAAACGAGGATTCGCTTGCCATCCTGCAAGAAGTCATCGCCGACGACAGCATGACGTCGGATGACTTGGTCGCCGTGGGAAAGAACTTGTATGCCAAAGGATTTTTTAAGCAAGCACGGTTGGCTTTTGCGCGAGCGGTGGAAAAGGAATCTGAAGACGCAGACACAAGTTTCCTTTTTTCTAATACGCTCTTTCGCCTGAACGAACTGGATGAGTCACTGCGTGTCGCTCAACAGACACTTCGACTTGATTCCGAAAACCTTCTTGGTCTGTTGACCGTCGGTGCGATTTACTTGAGCCGGAAAGACCTCGAACAAGCACTCGTCTACTTCGATCGGGCCGTGAAGGCGCATCCCGCGAACCCGGTAGCCCATCGCCATCGGGCACGCGCGCTGCTGACTCTGGGCCGAATGGAGGAAGCCAAACAAGCGTTGCGAAGAGCCATCCAAATTGACCCCCGATCCATTCACGCCCGATCGGATCTTCAAAAACTGCTTCAACAGCAACCCACATCCACGAAAGAGCGCGATTCAGGTGGTGGGGTCGACCAGTTTGTGAAAGCGAAGCCGGTGACTGCACACGAATGGATCGAGTACTACGAAACGTTGGTTAGCCGAAACGCCAGCAACGACCAAGCTCGGATCAAGTTGCTTCCCTACTACCGGACCGTGAATCAGTACGACAAGGTATTGGAGCATTCCGCGGAGTTACTGCGGCGTGATCCTGAGTCGATGCTAGCGTGGTTCAATCAAGGAATCGCGCAGACGAAACAAGGTCAGTTGGATTCGGCCATCGAATCGTTGCGAACAGCCATTCGGCTAGAACCGGAATTCCCCGGTGCTCGGTTTCGGCTGGCCATCGCCTTCGAAAAGAAACTTGCGAGCGACGGCAAGGGACAACTGACTGAAACCGAGCGAGCGGAAACGTTGGACGAAGTGGTGCAGTGCTATCGTGCCGCGATTCAACTCGGTGCGGGGCAAGGGCCTTCACGTCAGGCTCTGATCGATGCGCTTCGTCGCCGCGGTGACGAGCAAGAAGCCAGTGAACTGGAAGCCGAGTTCGACTCTCTTCCAGACGGTGAAGCGATGAAGAAACTGATGCAAGAAGTCCGCTGGCATTTTGGGGAAGGGAACGACGCCGATGCTCAGCGAGGATTACAACAGTTTCTCAAGCGTTTTCCAAACCACAAGGCAGCATTGATGTTGCTTGTGGCGACCTATGTGAGGTCGGGCATGTATGACGCATCGCTTCGGGAATGCCGAAAGCTGGTAAGCGTTCAACCGGACTCACTGGTGATTAAGCAGACGTTTGGGGAGACTTTGATTCTGAATCAACAGTTCGACGAAGGCCTCAAGATCCTTCGCGATGTGTACGCCCAAGACCCCGGAACCGCCCCAAACCCTCGCGCCGCGATCGCCCTGGCCCTTTACGAAAAGGGTGAGCAGGACGAGGCAATGACGTGGTGCCGAAACGGCCTTAGAAATTCCCCAGGCGATCGCCTTCTCCGTGCCGCCTTTGCATTCTTACTCGCATTTCCGTCAGAGAGACAGGGCGAGGAATCTCGGCTCGGCGAAGCGCTTCGTCACGCCGAGATCGCCTACAACGCAAAGAAACTGAACACGCCCTTCGAAGCAATCATCGCCCATGCTTCGGGGCTCGTCTACTATCGACTCGGTCGCTGGCAAGAGTCGGTCGATCGCTTTCAGGAGGCGTACCGATTGAATCATTTCCAGTTTGACGGGTACTTCTTGGCGATGGCGTATCGGAACCTCGGCGATACCGAAAAAGCCAACCATTGGTACAAACGCTCAGAAGCCGAGTACGCAAAGTATGAAAAATTGTTGCCCAGCCAGAAGGCCATCGCCAAGGAAGCTCATTCGATATTTGAAAGCGAAAAATGAGTCCCCCCTTCTGCCGTTGTGCGTTAGCATACTCACCGTGCAAAGTCACGGAAGGCTCCGCAAATGCGAATGATCGTCGCGGTACTTGGCAACGGTTTTGGCTGAGCCTGGCGGGATTCATGCCAATGTCACGCCCCACGTTGGATCAAGGCCGGTTTACGGAAGAGCGATGACCACGCCGAACGTCACAAGGCTACTGAATCGGATTGACAAGTGCTTTGAGCGGCTCGACACGTGTGAGGCCAACGACGAACAAAAAGGATTGTTCTAGAACTTGTTAGTTTACAATGAGATCGTCGTCGAGTTGAAGGCGGCCAAAGCTCTCGCCCCAGAACATGAAGCCCAGCTATTCAACTACATGCGAATTAGCAAGAAGAAGGTCGGCTATTTGATCAACTACAGGGCGTCTGGCGAGCTGGAGTGGAAACGGATCGTTTTGTAGGGAAATACAAAGAGAAACCACTAATCTTCACTAATTGAACACTCATGAAGACAGGTGAACGTCATTTCGGATCAGTGTTCGATTAGTGCCAGATAGGGATCGCTCAGGTGCTTGCAACTACTGAGCAGCCGAAGCGTCACCGGCCAGCCAGCGAATGACATTTTTGAGAAACTGCTGATTCTGCTCAGCTCCCTCCACATTCATTCCCATTTTCATGCCGGGTCCGGCGACTTGTGCTGAGAACATGCCAGCCTCACCGAAGACTGCGACGCGGCCCTTACCAAGCTCGGCCAGTCCGCCTTGGTGCCAACCAGAAACATCTTTCGGTTTGCGACCGGCGGCGTTGCGACGACGATCTGGCACGCTAACAGTATCTTCGCCTAGGGTCATGATGGGCGTAAACTCCGCCGAGAACCGTAATGCTTGACCCGTGAAACTTGTCACACTGTTGATCGGCTCGCCCTCACCAATTCCGCCAGTCACAGGATGGTTGGCAAGTCGGCCGTTCTCACTCGAAAAAACGATTCGTCCACCCTGTCCGCCTTTCTCGATAACGAACCCACTGCTCATTTCAATGCCGAGTGCTTCACCGAGCTGCCCGGCGGCGTCACCATAGGGTCGGTGATCAGCCAGCAGTAGCAGCGAACCTCCTTCGCGAATCCATCGCTCCAAGATGCGAATCTCTTCATCGGTAAAGGCCGATCCGACCTTGGGGCCCCTCATCGTCTGTGGAAGGGCGTTTGCGATCACCAACACGTCGATCGATTCGAGCGTTTGGCTGTCGATCTGACGGGAGTATGCCGTGACCTTGCATCCGTCTGCAGAGAGCACTTCAGCAAACGGTCGAAATCGACCATCTTTCGTGTGAAAGTTACGATGCCCTTGGTCGATCGCGACGACTGGTGCGTTTTCTGCATTAAAGAAAGGATTGTCGCTAACCGGCTCGAAGTCAGGATCATTCCGTTGTCCGCGTGACGCCGGGCCTTGATTGGCGGCGAGCGGCGGCAAGGTGTCGGATTCGATGCCCAACATTTCCTCAAGCTCAAGTCGGTATCTGTCATTGTTGCGACGGAGCGACGAGTCATTTTTGAGTTCGTCATAGAGGACTGTGTAGATCTTCCGTGCCTCCGCTTCCTTTCCTGTCTTCACTAATGCCAGGGCAAGATACCACCAGCGTGGGCCAAAGTTGCTGGAAGGCTCTTTGTCTCCGCGCATCTCATTGCACTTCTGAATCGCTCCGATTGCGGCTTCGAATCGTTCGGCCCGAAACAGCGCTTGCCCGAGGTAACCCCAATCAGCGGTTGTCCGTTTGTAGCTGGGTATCTTCTCCAGTTCTGTCGCAGCGGCAGCAAACTTAGGCTTTGCCTCAGCAGCCTTGCCCTCACCCAGCAAGCGGATTCCCTCGCCAAAATGTGGACGCCAATTGATGACGTCTATTGATGGTGTTGGCTTAGAACTTGGGTTCCGATTTGCCGCGTTTGGCAGACGCTGCTGGCGAGGCTGTCTTCGAAAAAAGGCAACCAATTCGTGAAGGGTAAGACGCTGGTTTCTGTCTTGATCGCGTTTGCCAAATTGATTCGCCAAGGCCCGGTCGCCAAGCTCTTGCTCTGTCAGTTGACCATCACCGTCTTCATCGGAGGCCAAGATTATCTCTTTCGCCTGGCTTACCGGGAGAGCAATTCGATCAGGGATAGGTGGGACATTCCATGCTGCCGCCATCTCTTTCTGATCAACAAAGCCGTCGGCATTTAGATCGTGGCGTTTGACTTCCTTGGCAAACTTGCTTCCCGGCTGCGTGAAGACCTCGTCGAGCCCAATCTTTCCATCAAAATTGACATCAACTAATTGTAATAGTTTGTCTCCGAAATCCGAGGACTTGGTCCCGGCTGCATTCCCTGGAGAAGGCTCCTGAGCGGGTACCAGGTTCTGGCATGTTGCCAGTCCCGCTAGCAGTAAAACAACGGCAAAGGATCGCATTAGAAGGAGGCTCCTTTTCTGAGATGACATCGTTGCTGGCTGATCATCGGGTAAAGCGGTGAATTGGCGGAAACCGGTGATCAATCCGGCTGGACTCCATTTTCTACATGCGAAAGTACTGCCGCACTGACCTCAGTGAATGTGGTAATAATTTGTCTTTTTATTCAACGGACATGCAAACGTCGCGGCGAGCATGAATCCAGTATGCGATACTTGAAGGGGACCGAAACTCTTGGCGAGTTCCGCTACGTCAGTGATTGATCACACGATACTGGGGTCTCCTCAAACGGGAGAAGCGTCGAGTTTGTCGGAATGTCAAATGAGCGATGTGACATTGATTTTGAAGGCGATTGAGCGGGGCGATCCACTCGCCACGGACAAGCTTTTGCCGTTGGTGTACGAGGAACTCAAAAGAATCGCCTCCGCTCGCTTGAACAATGAACGCGTCGATCATTTCTGGCAGCCGACCGTTTTGGTTCACGAAGCATACGTGCGATTAGTCGATCGGGAGGAGCCGCAAGATTGGGACGGTCGTGGCCATTTCTTCGCGGCGGCAGCCGAAGCCATGCGGCGGATTTTGGTAGAAAACGCCCGCCAAAGAGCCACTCAGAAGTACGGCGGCGGGATGCGGCGTGTTGAGTTGTTGGATGTTCCGGGAGAAGAAGTCGCCGATCCAATCGACTTGGTCGCACTCGATGAAGCCCTCTCGGAATTTGAATCGGAGTGGCCTGAAAAGGCCAATCTCGTCAAGCTTCGTTTCTTTGCCGGGATGACCATTCCAGAATCGGCTAGCGCTTTAGGAATCTCTCGTGCAACGGCTGAACGTTACTGGACGTTTGCGCGAACTTGGCTGTTCGCTCGGCTGAAGAAATAATCTTCAGATCTGTGAGGGGGTGCTTGGCTGCATCTCGCATGCATTGGTTAGAGCCGGAAAGCCGTCCATGGATGCCGCTAGCGTGCGGTTTTTTCAACGCTCCCGCGGAAGAACCGCACGCTAGCGCGTAGCGGCTGATGCAATTGTCGCACCGGACTTTGAAACCATCGAATTCGTCGGACCATGCAAATGTCAGAATCCGCTAACCCGTTGTCAGAACTCTACTTTGCCGCGCTGGAACAGCCGCCAGAGAAGAGGTCCGCTTTCCTAAGCGGTGCTTGCTACGGTAAGGACCAGCTACGATCGCAGCTCGAAGAGATGCTCAGTGCCCACGAGGAAGCGAAGGGGTTTTTGTCTCATCCGCCGCAACCACTTGCGTCCGTTGCCGACGCAGGGAATCAGTCTGCGGTCGGCTGCACGAGTGTTCTGAATCAGCTCCGTCAGGATTTGCCCGTCGCTGACATCAATTTGGGCGATGAAGCAGGCGACCTTGCAGCTACCATCGAAGCGTCAGCTGCCGAGTCGGCACCGACACACCGATATCAGCTGCATGGAGAAATCGCGCGTGGCGGCATGGGCTCAATCTGGAAAGGACGCGACGTCGATCTGGGGCGTAGTCTGGCGGTCAAGGTCTTGTTGGATTCACATCGGAACAACCCGGAAGTCGTCGCTCGCTTTGTCGAAGAAGCCCAGATCGGCGGACAACTGCAGCATCCTGGTATTGCTCCGGTCTACGAACTCGGGCAACTCCCCGACCAGCGACCCTTCTTCAGCATGAAGCTCGTCAAAGGAGAAACGTTGGCTGCGATCCTGTCTCGACGGAAAGACGTCCTGCAGGATCGTGGCAAGCTGTTGGGGCATCTGGAACAGGTGTGTCAAACCGTGGCTTACGCGCACAGCCGACGGGTCATCCATCGAGACCTCAAGCCAGCGAACATCATGGTGGGTGCATTCGGTGAAGTTCAAGTGATGGACTGGGGCCTCGCCAAGGTGTTGGCCGGTGGCGGGGTCGCCGATGAACGCCGAGCCCGAAACACCAAGGTGGGCGAGAGCCTGATTCAGACCATCCGCAATGCCGAAGCCCAATCCTCCATCGGCACGAAGAAGTCGTTTGGTTCGGTCGGCTCCGACACCCAGCTCGGCAGCGTGATGGGAACGCCCGCCTACATGCCGCCGGAACAAGCACTTGGCGAAGTCGATCGATTGAACCAGAGCTGTGACGTGTTCGCGCTGGGCGCGATTTTATGCGAGATCCTTACCGGCGAGCCGCCTTATGTTGCGGACGACAACGAAGCGCTGTTGCGACAAGCGAAGCGAGCGGATCTCGCCGACTGCTATGCTCGCCTCGCTGTTTGCGGGGCCGACGAGCCACTGGTCGAGCTTGCCAAACGATGTTTGCACACCGAACCGATCGACCGCCCGACCAATGCTGCCGAATTAGCCGATGCACTCACGAAGCACCAGGAATCCGTCGAAACGCGGCTGCGTGATGCGGAAGTCCAACGGGCTGCCGAGGCAAGTCGAGCTGTTGAAGAACGGAAGCGTCGGAAACTGACCGTCGCTCTGGCCGCTTCGGTCGTTGTGATCCTTTCTTTTGCAGGCGGCTACTGGCTTTGGCAAGAAAACCATGCCTACCAACAGAAACAGGCTGCCAAACAGATCGTGAAATCCTCACTCGAAGACGCCGAACTCCAACGCCGCCGCGCCGCGAACACAGTGTCACCGCAGGGTCGACTGGCGGAGTTAGAGAAGGCTCTGACCATCGCGCATCAAGCGGTCGATGCGTCGAAATCAGATTCGGTCGCGTCGGAGGTCGGCGATGAAGCGATTCAACTTGTTTCTGTGCTCTCAAACGAGACCGAGGAGGCCCGACAGGTCGTCAAGACGACGCGGCGCGACACTGAGTTTCAACGACGACTCGAAGCAGTCCGGCTCACCTACGCAAACTCTGCCGAATTCAGTACTGGCCAGCTGCTAGGCGAAGACAGCTCGCTCTACCTGAGCAAGGCTTCGTCCGAATACCTCGATGCGCTCTCCGACGCAGATCTGAAAATCCATTCTGACAACCTTGAGGAATTGGCAGGTTCCATAAGACAGTCAACCATTCGTGAGACTTGGATCAACGCGTTTGATCACTGGCTCAGTACGCTGCCGGAAGCGGGCACACAATCAAAGGCCAGGCAATTGAGGCGAATCGCCCAGTGGGATGCCGCGTTGCCGTATGCACGGGAACGATTGCAAGAGAGCAAGGATTCTTCTCTAACCTGGGTCGCCCTCGCGCCGATCTTTGCTCTGGCTGACGACGGGAAGCACTACCAGAAATTTTGCCGCGAGGCCGCACGGCAAATCAAATCCTATTCCGATAAGGAATGGGAGCGAAATCCTTTCATGGCGGATCATCTACTTAAGTCTTGCTTGCTATTGCCGGAAGCGATCGATCTACAGAAGCTCCCGATCGACCGGCTCTTGACTCTCCTGGAAACGACGCAGACGGATCGATTCAAGGGATACTTCTGGGCAGCGGCTGCCCTCTACGAGTATCGCCGTGAGAGCTTTCACCAAGCCCGCGAATACATCGCTCAAGCACTTGAGTATCGTCACGATGACTTTGACGGAGCCATGCAGGCTCCGATTCATGCGATGGTTTTGCATCAGCTCGGTCAACTCGAACAGGCGAAGATACGGCTGGAGGAGAGCGCTAAACTCATTACAGCGTTGCAAAAGCGGAATCGGGAGAGTCGATCCATGAACCAAGCAATGCGGGCAAGAGAAGGCAGCGACACATTGTTCGCGGCGGTCCTGCAGCGCGAGGCGGAGTTGCTAGTAGCAGGCAACCACACGACACCCCTTTCCGAAATCGGCTTCATCGACACCAATGAAGATCCCCTGTCATCAGCGCCAGCGGTTCTTCGAGACTGTGTTGTAAGTTTGCTGGATTTGGCTGACACCAACGAATGGCGAAAGTCGATCCGCCGTGCGATCCTCGACGATGACTTGACTGCGATTCAGGAACAGACTGCAGACTTGCAGATCGAGCTTCCGTCGAGCGAGATGGTTTCTTGGCTTGCCACCAGCCTGGCCAGCATGGACAAGCGTTCGCTGGCCATCAAACTGCTGCAAGACACGCAGCCGCGTTTTCCTGCGGACTTCTGGATCAACTACTTGCTGGCGGAAAACCTTCTGGAAGTGGAGCGGCACGAGGAAGCCCTGGGCTTCGCCCGCGCCGCATACGTCACTCGACCCGAGAGTGCTTCCGCGAACTGCCTGCTGATCGAAACGTTGTTTGAGAATGGGCAATATGCTCAGGCGGAGTTGCAAACGCGTCGTGTGCTGGACACCGCCGACCTTGAACCAGAATCGCTTTATGCGCTGTCGTGGAGGTTGGGGCAGATAGCCGATCTTAAGGGAGCGCTTACGGCGCGGCTCACGGGGGCGTCCAGCTCAAGCCCGGCTCTGCTTCGCTTGGCAGCAACAGCGTGCAGAAGGGCTGGGGAAGATGGCTCTGCTAGCACGCTTCGGTACCGTAGGCCTTTGGCAGGCATCCTGCTCGGTCTCGGAGAGTACAACTCGGCAATAGAGACTATGGAAGAGCTAACCGATGTGGTGACGAACCTCGCAAACTATGAAAAGTCTCTCGCGGCTACGTACTTTCTTTCTGGTCAACTGGAGAAGGCTGAAGAGTTGTTTCGGAAGGGAGTCGAAACCTCCAATATCAAAAGGCCAATGCTGCCTTTCGCTTGTTTTCAACTGCGAGGGAAGCCTGAGGATGCGCAACAGCTGCTGTCGACTCTCCCCGCGCAGCGTAGATTCGAAACGAGCCTCGGCGGTTGGAAAGTGGTTAGGAGTTGGTGCAATCTTCGTGGTCAGTGGAGCCAAGCCGAGAAACTCTATCGTCAGGCGCTGACGGACAGTCCCGCGAATCTCGATCCGATTCTCAAATTCTATCTGGCTGAATCTTTGGTCAACAAAGGCCAGGAGCAAGAAGCCTTTGAATTGCTCTCGGAGCTGATTGAAGATAACGCGATTGTCAGTCCTGAGATCGTGATTATTCATGCCGCGTTGGCAGGAGATAAAAACACTGCCGTTGAGCAGTTCGAAGCTCAACGATCACGAGGAAACACTGGCAATCGAAATCTACTGAAAAACATAGCCTGGCTGCATGCTAGCGTTCCCGATACGAGCGGAGTGATCCAAGCAGGAACGGATGCAATGAACCAAGCTGAAGAGGACATGCGTCGAGTCGTCGAAACGACAGCTCATAACTCCGAGGCTCATCACACCCTGGGTGTCGTGTTTTATCGTCAGCAGAAGTGGCGCGAGTCGATTGAACAGCTCAAGACAGCGGTCTTTCTTGGAAAAGATGATCCGTATAGCTGGCTGTTTCTGGCAATGGCCCATCGGCAACTGGGCGAGGAGACCGAGGCCGAAAGTTGGTTCAAGAAAACGGACCAGTGGAAAAGCGAACGTCCATTGAACTACGAGCAACGACGTTTCTATGACGAGGCAGTTGAGTTGATCTATTACTAATGGAGTACCTCATTCGTATTCCATCAGCCGCAGTGCGCCAGCACGCGGTTCTCCCGGAAACCGCACGCTAGCGCGTGTCGGCTGACTAAGCAAGTGGGAACTGCACGCTAGCGCGACGCGGCCGATTAACCAACACGACAGTTCACAACAAGCACGCACAAACCGTGAGCTAACGCTCAACGGGAGATAAACAACCCGGAGTAGGGTAGATCCCCATGCCAGACGAAAAACTTTCTTCAATCGTACAAGCCGCAGTCTCGATCAGCGATGGTGCAAAGCGTCGTGAGTTTCTCCAGCAATCGAGCGCTGGCAACCAACGGCTTTTTGCACGCTTGCAGATGATCGTGGGTTCATTGCCAGAATCTCAAATGGCTGCAGCACGTCCACCCGCTGCGAAGGCGCATCAAAGTGTCATTCATTCGATCAGTGGTGATCACCGACCCGCGCCGAGCGTCTACTTGGATGACTCAATCGACGGCGAAACAGCACCCGTTGTCCAACCCAACTCCACGGAGGCTCCGGTGGTTGCGAACGGCTCGCGTTATCAACTTCAGGGCGAGATTGCACGCGGTGGCATGGGAGCAATACTTAAGGGGCGCGACACGAATCTGGGACGAAACCTGGCCGTGAAAGTGCTGCTGGATAGCCACAAAGACAATGACCTTGCGGTGCAGCGATTTATCGAAGAGGCACAGATCGGCGGACAACTCCAACACCCCGGCATCACCCCCGTTTACGAACTTGGACGATTCGATGATAGGCGTCCCTTCTTTACGATGAAACTCGTCAATGGCGAGACTCTCGCTTGGTTATTGATGACACGGCGCTCGGTAGACAGCGATCGAGCTAAGCTGCTGGGCATCTTTGAGCAGGTCTGCCAAACGCTGGCCTACGCGCACAGTCGACGTGTGATCCATCGTGATCTCAAACCCGCCAACATCATGGTTGGCTCTTTTGGAGAGGTCCAAGTCATGGACTGGGGCCTTGCGAAAGTACTTCCGAAAGAAGGTCAGCAGGTTGAAAAGAAAGCGGCTGACCTGCCTCCGAAAGACCAGAGCATTATCCAAACCGTTCGCAGTCCGCGTCCCGAAGGCTCTAGCGAAGATGGCTCGGGCCAGTTGCGACATGATGCCAGTGTCGGCAGCCAAGACACACAGTTCGGTAGCGCGATGGGGACTCCCGCCTACATGCCGCCCGAGCAGGCGATGGGTGAAGTCGAACAAATGGATCGTCGTGCGGACGTGTTCGGTTTAGGCGCGATTCTGTGCGAAATCTTGACCGGCGAGCCACCCTACGTGGCAGAAACCGCCTCAGACATTTTGCGACTGGCAATGCGAGGGCAGTTGGAATCAGCGTTTGAGCGTCTCGATCATTGCCAAGCGGACCGCGCGCTGATTGACTTAACGCGGCGCTGCTTGAGTGCCGACCCTCGCAAGCGGCCCGCCGACGCCAGCTACCTTGCTGATGCGATGGCGAAGCACTTTCAAACTGCCGAGGACAAGCTCCAGCAAGCCAAAGTCAAACAGGCGGAAGAAGCCGCCCGAACGGTTGAAGAACGCAAACGTCGGCGGGTTGCCCTGGCGTTGGCTGCCAGTGTGTTGCTGATGCTCTGTTTGGGTGGTGGAGCCTGGATGCAAATTCAAGATCAGCGGCGTGCGCAGGCATCCGCAGCGAACGAAAAACTTGATGAGGCGTTGGGCAAAGCCAAGCTTCATCAGGGCCTCGCCAAAGACCAGCCATTAGAACGACAAGATGCGGAACTCGCCAAAGCGATCATCAGTGCGAAACAGGCGGTTGAGTTGTCGCAGCAAGAGGGTGTTGAGACGAAGAAACGCGAAGAGGTCGCTCGTTTCCTTGCGGATCTGCAAGAGTCGGCGAAGGAAGTGGACGCCGCTCTGCGGGAGAGGCTCGCAAATCAACGGATACGCGATCGCCTGGACATTATCCGAGTCAGTCACGCAGATGGGGGAACAAAGCTGAACGTCGCACGGCAAAGCCAGTCGTTCGCGGCTGAAAGAACGAGTCAACAATACCGTGGTCTATTCGAATCCGCAGGAATCGATGTCGAGCAACGAGAGGTCGAACAAGCAGCCGCTCAAATCCGCCAATCCGAGATTTCCGCAGACCTCATTTCTGCCCTCGACAGTTGGGCCTCAACCATCCAAACGCAAGCTCTGTTAAGCCAACAGTACTCTGCAGTTGCGGCGGGTGACTGGCAGACGGCGGTGAAAATCGCAAAGGCTCGTTTGAAGGAGTCACCAAAGGACTCGCATCGCTGGCTCACCCTCGCGCCCCTGCTGATCCTCTCCGGTGACTTGGATGGTTACCAACGCCACCTCGAACAAATGGTGAAGCGATTTCATGGTACGGATCGCGACTGGGCGTCGGGGCATGTCATCAAAGCATGTACGTTGCTTGAGAATTCATCGGCCCCGGAACCGTCTGTCACATCGGCATTGGAACGCGCACTCGATGGCGGCGACGTAAAGGAATATATGACCTTGAAGTGGGGCTTGCGCGCCATGCTCGAGTATCGACGAGACAACGCACGGCGAGCTTTAGAGTGCGCAAACACTGCCCTGGAGCACGATGGGCATGCCATCGCCAAAGCGTACGCGGTGATCGTGCGAGCGATGGCGCAGCACCGTCTAGGGCAGGTTGATGGGGCCACGAAGAGCTTGGAATCGGCTTCGGAATCGGTCGCGGGGCTGATCAAGGAATTTCGTTTCCGCGGCAGCGTCGATACTTCGATTGCGGTGCTGTTGTTGCGGGAAGCCACATCGTTGATCCATCCTGAGACCCCCAAAATTGAGATCGACAAGGTCTACGAAGGGTATACAAAAGAAGGTCTTGCGAAAGCCTTTGGGCGTTTTCAACTGCGTGAACGCCTCATGCGAGTCGCTAACGCGGCCGACGACAACGATGGGCGAACATCGATTCGCTCGGCGATTGTCGTTAATGAGGCAGATGTGCTCGTCAGCACCGCCGCGGATCCAAACATCCGCCAAGAGTCTGCAGAGATGGTTGCGTGGCTGGCGCAAGCCTTGTACCACGCAAAGAGATACGAACCGGCCGTCCACATTCTACAAGCAGCTTTGGAACGAGAACCCACCGATTTTTGGCTGAATTACGAACTCAGTCGATCACTTGCAAAGCTCCAGCGAACCGACGAAGCACTCGGATACGCGCGTTCGGCATTGGCGATTCAGCCTAGGAGCTCGGCAGCAGTCTGGATGGTGGTTGCCAACTTGCACGACGCCCTTCGAACCGACGAGTCGATGCATGTGTTTCGGCAATGGCTATCCACGTCAGCCATGAATGTCGATGAACTTGTGTCGCTCAGCCGCGACCTACGGTTGCGCGGCCGTCTGGAACATGCCGAGGCGGTTGCAAGGAAGGCAATCGAAGTCGATTCGGATGTGCCTGATGGCTACGAGATGTTGGCGTTTGCCTTGCATGATCTCGAGCGTTATGACGAAGAGGTGCAAGCTGCTGAAAAGGCGGTTGAGCTTGCTCCAGACGATCGAGACGCAAATTTCCGGCTAGCCTATGCTCTTGCAGCGGTTGGCGAACCCGAGAAGTCAATCGCGGCCTATCGCCGAGTGATTGAGATCGATCCCGAGTACGCAGCAGCCTACAACAACCTCGGTAATTTGCTTCGCGAGCAAGGGGAGTTACAGGAAGCGGTTCGGATGCATCGCGAGGCATTTCGCATGGTTCCAGGAAAGCAAATGTATCACCAGAACTTGGTAACGTCGCTGACCATGTTTTCAGACGACCAGAGTTCACCAAGAGCGCTGGTGGACGAGATCGCGACACTCCGCAACCGTGGTCCCGGCCCACAAGCCCGAATCGCGAGATATCGCAGAGAGCTGGAACTGAATCCCAAAGATAAGAGAGCTCGGCTGTCTTTGGCCATTCGCCTCATCGAAGCGGGCGAGTATAAGGAAGCGGAGAAGGAGTGTCGGATTCTGGTCGATGTCCTACCTGAAATCTCGCGTCCGCATGTGCTCCTCGCGAGCGTGCTCCACCGTCAAGGCAAAATCGAGTCCGCTCTCGAGAGTTATCGGAAAGCCATGCGTGTTGCGCCGGAAAATTGGATTCCGCACCAGAGATTCGCGGCTGCAGCTCACGCTCATGCCATTGGCAATCGTCTTGAAGGGCGGGCGACCACCTTCTCAGATCCACCTCAGTTCCACCCAGAGGACTTAGAGTTGAACGCTGAGAGTGCCGCCCTGCTGGATGAAGCCATTGAGGCCTACAAGCACGTTTTGTCGCTTCACAAGTCGCCGGAGAATTCTTCTGGAGAAGATTCCTCCCAAAGAAGACTTGACGGATTTGGAGCCGCGAACCCGGATGTTCCGGTCCGTGAAGCGATCGAGGTTTCGCAAGCACTATCGCTCGCCCTTCGAGCCCGTGGTCGAATCGAAGAAGCCGAAGCGATCGAACAGAAACAAGCCGAAGCCATAGCTACCATCGCGTCACGTGGTGAACCCGGTAAACGCCCCGGGTACAGCTTCTTGCAACAAATCGCGGCGATGAACCGTCGGGGCGAATCGCAGAAAGCGATCGACACGATGCGCGACCACTTGGCGGCAAAACCCGACGACAGACTCGTAGCCGACCAGTTGGGACAGACGCTTAAAACACAGGGAGAAATCGACGAGGCCGAAAAAGTCTATGACTCGATCATGGAGAAGTGGCCCGATCAGAACACCGGTTACCTCGGTCTTGGAAGAGTCTACGCATTTGGCGAACCGCGACGCCCGGAAAAGGCAATCGAAGTTTTTGATCGTGGAATCGCAGCCGGGCTCCCGGAAACTCAAACAGCGTTCTTGCACATGATGAAGGGTTCGGTCTATCTCTCAGAAAAGGACTGGGATCAGGCGCTCGAGTCGTACAACGCGGCATTGAAACTCGACCCCAAATTGGGTTTAGCGTTTTCCGGTATCGGTGAAGTCCTTATGGCCCAAGGCAAAACAGACGAAGCGATTGAAGCACAGCGCAAATCGGTGCAGTTGAGCCCGCGCGACGGAACTTGCCACCGTTCCTTTGCCCAAACTCTGATCTCGATCGTCGATGACAACGGCAACTACCCGCATGCCAGCGAAGCCCTCAAACACGCCCTCCAAGCCGTCGACACCTTCCGGTTTTCCGAGCTTGCCGGCTCGCCTCCATCGGCTTGGTTGCACACTGTCGGGTTGATTTACTACCGCAAGGACGACTTCGAGAAGGCTCTCAAATACCTAAAGTATGCGGAAGACGGCGGCTACAAATCAGTCTCCAACACAGCGCTGCTTGCCATGACTTACTGGCGACTCGGTGAGCAAGACACAGCCCGTGCGGTACTTCAGCACCTTTCGAAAGACGAGAGTGACGAAAGTGAGCAATTCTCGGCAGAGGATGTGAAAATATTGGCAGAAGCTGCTCGCACGATCCTTCCGTATTAATTTGCCATATCACAAATCGATCGAAACAGACAAACGAAACCTTGATCTTATGCCAGATCGTAGGGATTTAGCTGTCGACGGGCTGTCGAGCTATCGCCGCAATGTGTTGGAGGCCGTCATCCAAGTAAAATCTTGGGGTAACGATTTCTCGTTTTCGCGTAGGCGAAGATGCGAGTCTCGAGTACGACAAGGATTCACTCGACCAGTGGCCGATTTGGAGCTTCCCAAATCAGGATTTGCGAGCTCGCGGAAGCGACGACTAACTTTTGCTGGTCAGCAGAGAATTCAAGATCGTTGAGGTGGCCGGTCGACTTTTGCAACGTCACGATTTCTTGCCAGTTGCTTGTGTCCCACAAGATCACTGTTCCATCTTCAGCCGATGAAGCAAGCCGCGAGCCGTCTTGCAAAAACTTGAGATTGAGCACGCGTGCGGAATGACCGGAGAGACGCTTCGAAGCCTTGCTGTGACGATCAAAAACCTCGATAAGTCGGCTCTCACCGCAAACCGCAATGAATCGTTCGTTTGGCGACACGGCGATTTCCCGAAGCGGAAATTCTACTCGGAACTCGTCGATAAGCTCGCCGGATTTGGAAGTGATTCTGACACGTCGCGTGAGGTCGGCCGTTGCAATGGCACCGCTGATGGGCATGTCTTCGATTGCGAACACAAATTGCTCATGCGGGCGAAAGGCATGAACCACCTCTTCGCCAATCGGCATCTTCAACACATTTCCCAGCCGATCACCCAACCACAGGCAATCGAGTCTGTTGTCATAAAAGAAGCGAACGAACTGCCTCTGTATCTTGAAGAGCAAATCGCTTTCACCAGCATCCTCCATTGCCGACAATGCTCCGCCTGAGCGTGGGAATTCGAAGACCTGCAGCGTGCCACTAAAGTCAATGATT
>JBCCOI010000012.1:0-34448 GCA_039025515.1 Planctomycetota bacterium | reverse complement strand
GCAAAACCGATCAAAATGGCCAAACGAAGCGGCGCCGGCGAAATGGCATCCCGATTGAGTTTCATCGAAGTCATCTGACGTTGGTGGGAGCAGGAATGTCAGGAGGCAGGGGTACGTTCCCGTCATAGTTTAACAGCCGGAAATCCGATTGTAGGATCATCCCTCAAAGAGTATTCGAGATGACGACGAGACAGACAGTCGCCTTGGGGGCTTTCGTTTGGCTAATTGCAATCGGCTTGATCACCGTCTTTGCCGTACGCAACACCGGAGATCCGGAGACCGAAAACCCACTGCGGTCGGTGGCCGGTTCCATTGCCAGATTCTCAACCGGCCAGCACGAGACCTACCAGCTCGTGGATGAAGGAATGCTCCTTCGTTCAGGTGATCCCGTTTTTCTTGCCGAGCCAGATGGCGGATTCCGGGGCGCCGGCTTTGTCCAAGAGATCATCAAGACGAAGGAAGGACGAGAAATCACGATGCTCTGGTACGATGCTGAAATATCGCCCGATGAGTGTCAGTTGTTTCAGTACGGACAGACGGGAACGCTCGCCGAAGTTGCGGAGACAATGCTGACACCCGCAAAACGCAACTTGATCCGGCAGAGGCTCTCTCGGGTCATGCGAGCACACGGCGACGAAGTCACTCGTTCATTGGAGCCTCTGATTCGACAATCGATGTCTTGGTCGATGCCGGTCATCGAAGATTCATTTCGACGCGCCGTCGCAAACAATCGGTCCGAGATCGATCGCGTGTCGGCGAAGTGGAATGATCAAGTGATCAAGCAACGTTTGGTTCCGTTAGCAAAAGCACAAATCTTGCCGATCGTGAAGCGTCACGGTCGACCGCCCGCGGAAAAAATTGGAAAGAAGGTTTGGGATCAAGCATCGCTTTTTCGTTTCGGGTGGCGAGCCGTTTATGACAAAACTCCGCTGCCCAAACGTGACTTGTTGCGAGAAGAATGGAGCCGTTTCGTTGAGAAGGAAGCGATTCCGATCTTGGAAGCACACACCGATGAAATCGTTGTCGCCATCGAACGAAGTTTCCGTGACGTCGCAAAGAACCCGACGGTACGACGCGAGCTTGCAGAAGCCGCCGAGAAGATCGCAGAAGACCCCGAAAGCCGACGGCTGGTGACGAAAATACTCAGAGAGACTTTCGTCGACAACGAACAACTCAAGCAAGTCTGGCGTGACGTGTGGACTAGCGAAGAGGCCGACCGTGCGATGAACATCACCAATGCACGGCTCGAACCCGTAATACGACAGATTGGAGACGACTTGTTCGGGTCAAGAGAACAGGGAATCGATCCCGACTTCGCGCGCGTCCTGCGGAGCCAAATCTTGCTAAAGGACCGACGCTGGATTGTCGCATGGCTAACCGGTGCGAACAGCGGTGAGGTCAAGGTTGCGAAGAAACGCATGCCCTTCCCCGTGATTTACGCGGCTTCGCCAGATGAAGAAATGATGGGTGTTCGCAATGAGTGAATCTTCGATCGAAGAACCCGTCGGGCACGAGCTGGTCCTTAAGGACCTTTGTGTTTCGGTCGGCAAACGCCAGCTCTTACGCGATGCGAACGCGGAGATTCCATCGGGGAAGATCACGATCATCGTCGGAGGAAGCGGCGCCGGAAAAAGTGTTCTGCTGCGAATCCTGGCAGGTCTCGCCCCGCGTCAGAGTGAGTCGATTAAGTGGTCGGGATCCATCGAGCCGTCGCGGCCGCGATCGTCTCACGATGTCGGCATCGTCTTTCAACAGTTCGCGCTCTTTGATGAGCTTTCAGCCGTTGGGAATGTCCAGTTCGCGATAGATCACCGCAACCGTTCCGCATCAATGGGCGAGCCGGGCAATTGGTCCGCGAAGCAATGGCTGGACGAACTCGGAGTGCCTCAGTCAACAGTTGTTTCCAATCTGAGTGGTGGGCAAAAGCAGCGACTCGCCATCGCCAGGACGCTTGCGGCGCAGCCCGATGTGTTGCTCTATGACGAGCCGACCAGCGGACTGGATGCGGCGAGTGGTCGCTTGGTCGCCGGATTGATCCGTGAAACGCAAGAAGCGCATCACCGAACAAGTATCGTGGTCACACATGACTACGAAACGTTGCTTCCTATTGCCGACAAGGTTTATCTCTTCGACCCCAGCTCAACGTCGCTGACGGAAATTTCGTCATCCCAGTGGGCGGATATTCCAGACCTGATGGTGCCTGTTGCAACGAGTGATACCAACGATGGTGATGCCAACTCGACGGCCGCCACGCCGTTGTTCCATTTCCTTGAACGGACGGGAAACGTTACGCTCGCGGCATTGAAACTGCCTTTTGAATTGGTTCCTGTCGTACCAAGTGTTCGTTGGGCAGCGCGATTCACGCTTCATTACCTGCGACTGGTGGCCGGCCCCTCGGCGTGGCTCTATCTCATCGTCGCCGGATTGATCGTCGGATTCACGTCGACCTATTTCACATTTCGGTTCCTGCCTTTCCGAGTTTACACGCAACCACTGTTGATCGATGAGTTGTTAGCAACGGTTGGTTTTGCACTCTATCGCGTGCTCGTTCCAATCCTCGCGACGATTTTAGTAGCTGCCAGGTGTGGTGCAGCTGTTTCGGCGGATGTCGGCGTCAAGAGCTACGGCGGACAGATCGACGCGATGCGATCGATGGGAATCGCGCCGAGAGCCTACTTGCTGATCCCGATTACCATCGCGTTTTTGATCGGTACGCCCGTCCTAGAGTTGCTAAGTTACGTTTCGGCGAAGTGGATCAGCATGGTGACATTCTCCATTTCGTATCCCGACATCGGGCCGTACTTTTGGAGTGAGCATTTCGAACGAAACCTCTCCGTTTCCGGCAGCAGCTTGCCCTTGGGGTGGTCTTGGGTGCTGCTAAAGAACCTGCTTTGTGGACTAGGGACGGCGGCGATTGCGTACCATCATGGCCGATCGCCGAAGCGTTCGGCCGGCGAAGTAAGTCACTCGATCACGTCAACGGTTCTCTGGACAACGCTGTTCGTTCTCGGAGTCCACCTGTTGGTGTCGCTCTCAGAATTCTAATCCCTGCCGCAAAGCCGCCGGCGTTCAACGCTCAAGAATTTGACAAGCCACGGACGGAGCCCTGCGTGCTGCTACCGAATCGATCAACCTCTATTCCCATCCGCTGCGCGAGTGGCACGAACAGATTTGCAAAGGGCGTGTTTTCGTCCGCGTCGTGAGCAACATAGTTTCCATGCCGGTATCCGCCGCCGGCCAGGATGATCGGCAAGTTGTGCCAGTCATGGGATGAAGCATTTCCGAGGTTCGACCCGAAGAGAATGCAGGTTCCATCGAGCAAACTCTGGTCTTGTTCGGCAACTCGTTTCAGCTCACCGAGAAAGCTTGAAAAGGCTTCGAACTCCGCTTCTTCAACCAGCCTCAGTTCCGAAATTTTCTCCTCGTCTTTGCCGTGGTGTGAAAGGTTGTGCCAATCCGTTTGCACGCCCGGCAGGTTGCTGGGGACGGAGTTCATCGCCCCGAGCGACAAGGTGATGACGCGTGTCGAGTCAGTTTCAAGCGCCAAACGCATCATGTCGTACATTAACCGTTGCCGCGCGATGATGTCTTGCTTATCGGCAACGTCGGTTGGGGTGTCTCGATCGACTTCTGGCTTCGGACGCGTCGTCCACTGTTGTGACTGTCCGATTCGCACTTCGAGATCACGGATCGAATCGTAGTACTCACCCAGCTTGTGTTGGTCCTTAGCACCGAGGCCACGTTCCAATTGCTTCGCATCCTGACGAATGGTATCCAGGATGCTGCGTCCACGGGATAAGTCACGGAGTTGGTTGGCGACTTCCGATTCTGATCCGCGAACGAACATTCGTTTAAAGATTCGCGAAGGCGACGATTCCGCAGGGATATTCACTCCGCTTGCCGTCCACGAGAGTGAGCCACCGCTATTGGCGAGACACAAATATGGAAAACGCGTTTCGCCGCCGATTTGCCCCGCAATCAATTGATCGAGCGACACGGTGTTTCGAAATCCGGCAAGCCCCGGTCGCTGCGCCGAAGTAAGCCACGTCATCTCGGAAGCGTGACCGTTGTTGCCGTTTTGGTTCGGATGCGAAAGCCCGCTGAATAAGGTGATTTCGCGAAGGTGATCTTGAAGCTTCTCGAGGTACGGCGTCGACGCTTCGAGCCGCCCCGATTTCTCTGGGAACAAGAACGGAGCATGAAATCCGAGCCCGCCACAGATCGCGACAAACCGTTTGGGAGGCATCGTGACCGTGTCTCTCGCGATCGCCGGTTGCATCGCCGATAAGAGCGGCAACGCCACCGCGGCACCGCTGCCCCGCAAAAAACGTCGCCGTGAGATCGAGCGGTTTTGAAATTCGGTTGAATGTCGTGACGTCATCAGCTCACTACTTGTGATGGAAAATTTCGCTTGCGATCGCCGCGTGCAGAAGATCCCTCGCGCGAAACTCATTCTCCGCCGCACTTGCCACCATTCGGTTAATTTCAGGTCGGTCGGAAAAACCCATGTGGCGTCCGGTGGCGAAGGTCAACAACTTGGTGAGAAACGTCTTTGCGATCCGGGCTTCTTGATCGGCCAACTGGCTTCGAAACTGCTTGAAATCGTCAAACGTCGACCCGTTAGATGTTACACCGGATGCGTCCACGGGCGGACCCAAACGATAGCCGACGCGTCGACCACGAACCATTGTTTCCGGTCGGTCACCCTTGCCGAGTGAACGATATCGTTCGCGGAATCCGCCGATTGGATTAAAGGCTTCCAGCGCAAAACCGGGCGGATCAATCTCGGCATGACAGGAACGGCAGTTGTCACTATCGCGATGTTGATCAAGCAACTCGCGCAGTGTTGTCGCGCCTCGAATGTCCGGCTCCACGCCGGGAATACCCGGCGGCGGTGGCGGCGGGGTTTGTCCCAGCAACCGTTCCAGCACCCAAACGCCGCGAGTAACGGGAGAGGTGTTGGTGCCGTTGGCCGTGACTTTCAAAATGCTTGCTTGGCCGAGCAATCCCCCACGCACAGAATCTGTCGGTAGCGACACCCTTCGAATCTCAACGCTGTCAACGGGCGACAGTTCATAGTGTTTGGCCAGACGCCGATTGAGCATCGCGAAATCGGATTCGACCAAGTTCCGTATGGGAAGATTGGACGCGATGATTTCGCGCAAGAATGCGTGTGTTTCCTGAACCATCGAATGACGTAGAAAGGGATCAAATTCAGGGAACAGTTTTCCGTCGGGCGCGGTGAAGTCGATTTCTCGTAGGTCCAGCCAACTGTCGGCAAAGTCCTCAATGAAGCGGTCAAAGTGCGCGTCCGCCAACAATCGTTCCGTTTGACGACGGCGCTCTGATGCATCCGACAACTGCCCCGCTTCGGCGAGTCGTCTCAGTTCCTGATCCGGCGCGGATCGATTGAGGAAATAAGATAAACGTGACGCCAAAGCAAACGAGTCGAGCGGTCCATCCGGTTCTTGCAAAAAGAGAAAACGCGGAGAGCACAGCAAAGCCGTCACCGACGTATTCAGGGCGTCTTCGAAGTTTTCTCCATTATCGATCTGTTGTTCAAACAACGACACGTAAAGTTCAACTTCATCGAGCGAGACAGGACGCCGAAAGATGGCGTTTGCCACGCGATGGATCGAACGACTCGCGTCCTGCACGGCATTCTCCGTGAGGACTTCGAATTCGAGTGGCGCGCCTTTTCGTCGCCGTCCGTTTTTGGGAGGGATTTCCCGGCGCGACAATCCATCGAACATCAACCGATGTCCACGCGACGGGAACTCATCAACCAACGGTCCCAGTAACGTGACTTCACCGATCGCCAAACCGGGACCATCGTATTCATCAACCGATTGGCGTTTATAGCGACCGGGGTCATGAATACCGTGCGGCTCGATCGCGATCATGTACCGTTGGTCGATCCAAGCTTCGAGCTCAATGGTCGTCGGTTCATCCGGAGGAACTTCAAAGAACCCATAGATCGGTTTTTCGCTTCCACGTGCGAAACTCACACCGCCCACCGAGAACGTGATCGGTTCATCGGACTGATGGGCGTATCCGGTGATTCGGATGCGATATCGTCCGGGCCGCTCGACGCCGGAACCGCGCAGCATGCCCGAAGGGTAGCCGCCGCCTTCAAAGCGAACCACATAACCGTCGTCGAGTAGCTTCCAAGCCTTGCCGACGTGCTTCTCCGCTTCACGTGAATCTTTGTACCAAGCGACGATTTCTTCGGCTTCTGGTTTGACGGTTTCCGTTTCAATCGCCTCATTTAAGACGGCTCTCGCAGCGTCCATGTAACGTTGCAGATGAACGTCCGACAATCCGAGGGCTTCTCCAACGTTGTCAAACTCATGCGAGCGAGCGTCTTCGGGGAGCATTCGTTTGAGATCGACGTCCGTTCCGAAGACGTCGTTCATTGTGTTCTGGTATTCGTTTCGATTGAGCCGCCGAAGCACGGTCGATTTTTCCCTCGCATGCGTTTCGGCAAGCGGCTTGCTGAGTGACAGCCGAAACTCATGAAGTTCAGTCGCTTTCGGTCGATCGTAGTCTTCGGGAGGCATCTCGCCCTGTGTGACGCGATCGTAAACCTGCTCCCATCTCGCGAAGGTTGCGGCGTCTGACAGATCACCTCGCAACTGCGACAACTCAAATCCGCCCTCGTCGGCACCTTCGTCATGGCAATCGCTGCAGTACTGCAATAAGAACGGTCTGACATTGATGACCGATTCGGCCGCAAGAGCTTCCGACGCAGAACCAATCAGAATGACACTGATCAAAAGCGTTACGCGCTGTACCGAAAGCCTTCGAACCATCTATTCAGATTTCTCCCCGGAACCGTTGGTGTTTTCGCGAAGCCGACTGATCAGATCGGTTTCTAATCGGATATTCTCATTGAGTCGGTCGCGAAATTGACGAACTGCTGGCTCTTCACCGCCCAGTAATCTTGAAATTGTCACAGAGAGAACACCTTGTTGTCGCTTCGCGGTATCGACTTCGCGGCGCATGACTTTGCTAATCTGTTCTTCAACGGGCACGTCCGCGAGGCTGTTGGACTCAATCTGTTCGGCGATCTCGATCCTTGTACTGTCAGAAAGGTCCGCTGCAAGCTCACCGAGTTTTTCGACCGCAATTCTCTTCCCCGACATCGCGCTCAATTGATGAACGAGCAAGCCACCTTTGGCGAGCCGCGCAGAAAGGATGAAAAGATCGGAATACGTCCGAGCGGCTTCATCCGGTTTTCCTTCCAATTGTTCGAGTCGCGCCTTTGTCACCATCAAATGACTCAGCATTCTCGTCTGGGAAGCGGTTTCGATGGCCTGCGCGACAGAGGCGTACTCGGTAATCGGCACCTGGCAATCTTCCGACGCGGCTTGTTCCAACGCATCGAGAACGCTCTGGTTGAACTCAATGGACTCACGCAATTTGTCGATATCAGAGGTTGTGAAGTAGTCCTCCGGGATAGACTTGACTCGCTCGGCGGCCGAGACGTAAGTGGCGTACGCGTTGGGACTTGGATAAGGCCCGGGCGGGGGCGGAACCTGACTCATCAGGGCGGCGATCAATCCGACAGCGAACAATCCCAAAAACACAAGGACGATTCTCAGTTTCATTGTTCAAACTCGCAACTTTCCGGAAAGTTGTTAACCAGAAAGTTTACTCGTGTGATGATCTAAACGAGCACAAGAATCTGTCGTCGCCGCAATTGGAGGTCTATTGCTTGAGTTCGGCTGCCGGAGTCTGCGGGAAGTAGTATTCGTACCAGCGGCTTTCACGACGCTTTTCACCGTTCGGCAGGCCCGCCGGTTCGAGTTCCTCGCACCATTCGACAAGCTGTCGATGTAAGGAAGCGGCGAGTTCGGGATGATCGTCGATGAGATTCTGCGTTTCGTGGGCGTCACTTTCGAGATCAAAAAGGAAACGCTGGCCGGCACAGACGAACAGATACTTCCACTTTCCCTGCCGAACGGCCGCCTGATCCCAGAAGCGGAAGAAGAGCCTCCGTGTCGACGGAATCTGAATGCTGTTGAATCTTGGAAAGACATCGATCCCGTCAAACGGTTGGTCTTCGTCATCGGTATGACCACCCGCGAGTCGAGTGACCGTGGGGGCGATGTCGAGCGTGCTGACCGGATAATCGTAGGTGACACCCTGACGTAGTTGGCTGGGCAAGCTCCAGATCATCGGGACGCGAATTCCGCCTTCGGAGAGCATTCCCTTTTCTCCGACCCAAGGTTCGTTGAGCGAACCATCCCAGCCTCCCGCATCGCGGTCGATTGGCGAATCGGGCTTCGTCATCTTCAGCGGTGCGCCGTTGTCACTGGTCATCACGATCAAGGTGTTGTCGAGCCTGTCATGTTCCTCAAGGAACTTGACCAAACGTCCGACCCCATCATCGATGGCGGCAATCATCGCCAGTCCGTAACGACGCCTCCTGGGCATCTCGTCGCTGAACCGTTGGAGGTATTTCGGCGTGGCTTCCAGCGGAGTATGCGGGCCGTAGTAATTGAGCTGCAAGTAGAACGGCTTCTCGTGGTTGCGTTTGATGAAACTGAGTGCCGCATCGGTCTGCACATCGATCCGAAAGCGCGGCTCACTGATTAGCTTCATGTCCGGGAGCACTGCGTCGCCATCGAGCTCAAAGTTCACGCGGTAACTTCGCATTGCACCCCAGAAATACTCTTCGAAGCCTTGCGCTTGTGGCGAGAAGGGTTTGATTTTGTTCCAAGGAATCTTGCGGTTCCGTCGAGGCTTCGACGATAAACCCGGCACAGTCTTGTCCATCCAGTCAACGCAGAGAACGTTGGGTTCTAAATGCCACTTGCCGACAAACCCGCTGCGGTATCCCATCGGTAGCAAACGCTCGGCCAGCGTGACTGCTTTAGAGGGAAGCGGCATATCGGGAATCGTATCGATCCCCCAACGCTGCTGGTAACGACCGGTCATGAGCCCGGCGCGGGATGGACTGCATTGTGGAGACGTCACATAGCCCACTGTGCATCGAACGCCGCGATCGGCCAAGGCATCGATATGTGGCGTCTTCACATCGTCACGTTGTTGTTGGCTTCCGAGGTCCGCCCAGCCTTGATCGTCCGTCAAGATCACGATCACGTTCGGTTTGGATGCCGGGATCAACGCCTGGGCCATGCGATCGCCCACGACGAAGTGACCGATTGGCTTCTTTGATTCAGGTTCGCGAATCAGCCAAACCGCGCCGGGACGCGTTTGTTGAGTCCTGCGTTTCTTTGGGCCGATTTCACCGTAGGAAATCTCTTCGCCGCTTCGTAACATCCAGCAGAGTTCAACAGCCCGTCTTTGATTGTTGGTGAAGAAGACTTGGAACGGATTGCCATCGGGTCGCGATGACGGAATCTCATTGCCAGAGTAAGGTCTCCAGTTGAGCTTGGCCAACGACTCGACAGATGGTTTTACCAACGGCGCGAATTGCTTTGGAGCATCCTCGCGAAATGCCTTCATCAGCGGCTCGGCGGATGGATGACCCGCAAGGTTCGTCCATTCGAACGGGTCCTTTCTGATATCGTAGAACTCTTCGTCTCCATCGGCATAACGGATGTAACGATGGCCTTTACCGCTGACCGTGTAGCTGCCGGGATCGGCCAAAAACGTGACGGAACGGTGTGCCCAATCGAAATCGGAGGGTTCGTTCAGCAGGGGCAGAAGGCTTGGACCGTCGTGCTGTTTTTCGGACGGAAGTCCACACAGCTGCATCATTGTCGGTGCCAGGCTCAGCAAATTAACCGGTGAGTCACAAACCGCTCCGGCCTGCGTGCCACCTGGCAATGCGTCGGAAGCTCCACTTGGTACGCGTACCATCATCGGAACGCGGGTGACGGCTCGCCATGGCGTGTACTTTTGCCAATGTTCTTTTTCGCCGAGTTGCCATCCGTGATCCGACCAAAGCACGACGATCGTGGACCTTGCATTTGGACCCGATTCCAATGCATCCAGCACGCGTCCCAACATCGCATCGGCAAAATGGATCGATGCCAAGTAGCCTTGGATTCCCCGCTTCCATTGGTCATTCGCTTGAATGTGCGCAAAGTAACGATTGCGAGCTCGTCGCTTTCCTGACGGAGGGACGTCGTCCAGATCATCGCTGCGATAACCCGGTGGAAGTTGAATTGACTCAAGCGGAAAAGGATCAAAGTACTTTTTGGGGACGAACCAAGGCTCGTGCGGCCGATAGATGCCATAACCGAGAAAGAACGGCTTCTCATGCGTGCGACTCAGTTGATCTCCGATCCAGCCGCTCACGGACCAATCGCCGCCGAACTCTTCGTCCGTGACGTCCAGCGCTGCCCAGTCCGTTTCGACGTACTGCCAGGGGCCACCCCGCGGAAGCGACACCGGTCGCTCTGAAGGGTAAAACGTCTTCGGAAGCGGATTCTCCGAGGATGCTTTTGGAAAGTAGTCGTCCCACGAGCCACCGTCCGTGAAGTAATGCAACAGTTTTCCAGAGCCGGCGGCGTAGTAACCGTGGTCGCGAAACAACTGCGGAAGGATCTTTGTTTCCGGCATCACCTCGCGCATCGATTGACGGTTGCTGTAAAGGCCACTCACGTTCGGGGCGACGCCGGTAAAGACAGCAGACCGGCATGGATTGCATGCCGGAGCGGGACAATGGGCATTGGTAAACAAAATGCCGCTTTCCGCCAATCGATCCAGGTTCGGTGTCAGGCTTTGCGGGTGACCGCCGAGGCAACCGATCCAATCATTCAGATCATCGATGGCGATGAACAAAACGTTTGGCGACTTCGTTATCGTTGCCGGGGCCGAATCCGTTTCGCCGGTAAGCGGTGACGATAGCGTGACGCATGGCAACGCGATCACGAAACAACAGATCTGAAAGAGCCGTTGCCACGCGTGCAACAGAGGGGTCATTCGTCTAATCACTGGATTTCCCTATTTCAAACTCTGCTCGAATTTCGCAACAGATTCCGTGCCGCCTGTGAGTTTAAGCTCCGCAATGACGTCGCCCAAACGGTCAATTGATCTCACCTCAAAATCCACTTTGTCCTGCTCGGGAAACGTGCGTTGAACGTGATCGACGCGTCCCGAACGATGGGTCACGGTGAATGAGAGACTTCCGGCCGCGTTTGAATCGATGACATCGATCGACTCAACGGGCCATTCCGACGGAGAGGCCTGAAGCTGAATCACCCAAGCGCGGCAAAACGTCGATTCAGCCGTCCATTCGTATGTCGGCACGGGCCAAGGCTTGGCGATCTTGTCGTAAATCCTCCAGCCCAAGCGTTCCGGTGTTTCCTGTCCTTGAATGATCCTCAGCTGCGTACTTTGACCTGGATCAACGGACAGAATTTGAAGTGCCGCATGTTCGTTGATCGCCGTCGTCACGTTCGATTTGATGTCGATTGCGATGTTGACGGTGTTGAGTCCGAGTTGCCATGGATGTCGCCAAGTCCGTAGTTTACGGTCTCTCGGCACAACGGTATCGACCACGAGATAGTAGCCCTCGGTGAGTTCGTCGATGCCCTTTACGAACACGACTTGGCGAAGCCACTTGCCTTGAATGTGTTCGCCAGGTCGATGCCACCCATACTCGAATGAGCCTTCCCCGTAATCGAAAAACAGATCGGAATGCCATCGTCGTGCTTTGGGATGAAATCCCAAATGCATTTCCTGTTTCCAATGCGGAATGCTGTTCTCTTGCGCCCAGTCCGGCGAAAGCGTGTTGAAGGAAAGCGATTTTCCCGCGTGGACGGTGTTGCCGACACCGCTGTAGCTGCCACGACCCGCGTTTCGAATGAGCAGTTGGTTTCCATACTGTGCGTACAAGTTGAGTGCGTCAAACTTTCCGTGACTCGCGCCCCAGGGTCCGGCACCGAAGAACAGGAACTTGTGCTTACTGCCCCAACCGGTTCGCATGAAATACTGTCCGGCGTTTGGAAAGTAGACGGAGTCTTCTTCGGGCGGCGATCCGTCCAATCCTTTCGTCGCCATCCAGCGAAATTCTTCGCGGTCCGGAAATGATTTAAGTGCGCGACGGAACCAATCATCAATTGATCCCCAGCCACCGTCGTTTAGATCGATATTGCTTTGCGATGGTGTGGAAAGCATCATCGCATGGTCGTAGGCACGCTCCAGGATTCGCAGTGCTTGGCGAGGCGGATCTGCGCCCGACCTTTTCATAAGCTGCAAGTAGTTTTCGAGCGTTGCAACTGACGCCCAACTGTATCCGGTGCTGAGGCTCACGTGCGAGCCGTCAGGATGAAATTGCGCTTTTAGCATGTTGTCCCAGCGTTCGACGGCAGTCTCCCTCCACGCTTTGCTCTCCTTGAACTCCGGCAAAAGCAAGGCCGTTTGCAGCAGCGCCATCGTCGTATGTGCACCACCGTCGTCATGTGCCGCAAAACTGCTGGGGTTCATGATCAGTCGAGCCTGCCGCAACATGCCCAACAGCATGGCAAAGTGGGCTTCGTCGCTAAAATCAGGGGACCTTCGAAAGACCTCGTACGCCGGCCACCAAGTGAGTTCGAGACGTCGTCCGATGTTGCTGGTGTTCATGTAGCCCCAGCGAAAGACGGTTCCGTCCATCAGATTGATTCCGCCGACGGTGGGGCATCGATCCCAAAAGAATGGTTCTCGCGAAACCCAATCGATCACCTCCTCGCTGAATCGAGCCGCGTACTGACTCTTCCCTGTGCTCTCCCAAGCCTTCGCCATCGACACCCAGTGAAAGTGGCGATTGAGATGCCCGTTGCAACGTGCCCAGTTGAGTTTTAACGGCTGTTTAGACAAGACCCAACGGTGTGTGTGCCCATTGGTGTCCGTCCACGAATCGGCGAATTTGCTAAAGTAGCCGAGCGTCCCGTATCGTCCCGCGACGGCTTCATCGGCGATTAACTGCCAATCGGGGTGTAGCGCGCTGTCACTCGCTTCTTCGAGGCTCGGACCACGAGGGAACGTCCGCGTTCTCATGTGTTCCAAGAAAAGTCTCCTCGCACTTGATCGATCACCATTCTTGATTGCTTCGGAGACAAGCTTCAGTGACGGTTGGGAGAGGTCGAGGGCATCAAGGACGCTGTCGGAGGCTTCGGGTAAGGAATCGGCATCCGATAACGAAATCGACGCTGACCGTAAAACATGAAGCCGGCTGGTACGGACCAAGTCGCGTTCCTGACCGCCCCGCATGGAGAACAACTTGATGACGCCGGCGGTAATCCGCTCGTCAACCTGATGTTCTTCAGCCGGACGGTCGTCGTCAAAAAAGAGCCGGACTACCGAACCGTTTGACTTCGGCCAAACGACCAACTTGATCACATACGATCGGCCGTCGAGAATGGGTAACGTGGTCGGTTGTTGGTAGTCGCTGTCGATCCCAGCCCAGCCGGCCGGAAGTGGATTCGGGATTTGTTTCGAAAGCAAACGATTTCGATGCCAAAGACCATAGGAAGCCCGCCCGGCACCCTCTCTTAATTGGACTCGCAGGCTACCGACCGGTCTCGCTGCGGACTTTTCGTTGCTTTGTAATCCGATCACGATCCCGGAAACCACCTGGACATCGCCGCCGATCGCGGTGACGGGATCGACCTGGAGTTCGACGGCGAATGCCTCCGATGTCGGATCTACTCCCGTGATGGGCTCTTGTTTCCACTGCCCAGAAGACACTTCAAACGTGAATTCTGTGGCGTTGGAAACGACGTCTCCGAAAAACAAAGTCAGTAAGACAATGAAGATTGTTCGGCCGACCAGGAATGCTCGATTCATTTTCAAGTTCATCAGGATGCCAAAACAGAGGGGGTGCGAACGGATCAGCGAATCGTCATCGCGAATCAGTTGCCGTAGGCTTTGAGCACCGTGCGCCAGTAATCCTCACGCATCGCTTCGGCATCGATCGATTCGTAAAGTCGAACGACTCGTTCTTCGTTTTCAGGAGGCGTTTGCACTTTGACTGGCGTGGCCTGTTCCGGATTCAAGATGGCTTGAACGAGTGCGAGATCCCACATCACCCAGGTGTCAGAGTCGGCGAACCTCGCGTTCCATTTGTCGGTCAAATGTTGGCCGAGAGCTCCCATCGACTCGTGCTTCTTGAATGTTGCGTCGCGTTTGAAAGTGAGTGCCCTGGCGACGTTGATGGGCAGGATCGTCAGATCCAAGTCCTTACAGTTGAGCAAGTAGTCTGCGGCATTGAGATCACGTCTGACATTGAAGGTTGATTTGTTCCAGAACTTTTTCTCAAAGTCAAAGCGAAACCCCAATGCATATGCTTTGATGTTCGGTGCGATTTCGGGAGCCAGCTTGATGGCGGACGCGAGATTCGTCGAAGCGCCCAAACAAACGACGTAGAGTTTCTCGTCGGGGCTCGCTGACTTTGCGGCTTTGATGATGGCCTGTGCGGCTTCCGAGTCTTTCGCTTCATCGCCGCCCCATGGCTTCCCCATCGGCTCGAAGGAACCTTTGGGCAGCGGCACGTCGCTTTTCAACAGCTTGGCCAGGGCTTCGTTTTCACGTTGGCTGGCGCCGACCGAGTCCTCTTCCGCGAGGTAGTGAATCCACTGCGTGCTATTGACAGCGAGCACATCGAATTCTTCCTGAGTCAGCATGCGTGTGATCGCGTACATGTCGTCAATCTCGTTAGCCGTATCCGCATCCAAGATGAGTTTCGGCTTATCAGCCTCAGCGGTGGAGATTCCTAACAGGATCGACGTGATCGCAATCAATGCTGCGATCAACCGACGAATGCAGGATTGATCGCGAAAGTAGCGATGGAAACTTTGACGCCGAAAGAAGATGGAGACTTGCATGGGCTAACTACGAACCGGAGGAAGGGCTGGGGAGCCTACAGTCTATCCCCGCCGCGTTCGGTTTGCCCGAAAGATCAACGCCCACGGTCTGCGAATCAATCGCGCGGCGAGAGCAACACAACGACTCTGGCGGCGATTGCTTGCGATGTTCCGATTTCACCGACGCCTTCGCCGGTCTTTGCTTTGACGCTCACCTGACCCTCAGCAATTTCCAGCATCGGTGCGATACCGTTTCGCATCGCATCGATGTGGGGTGCCATCTTTGGCTTTTCGGCCAAGATCACGCTGTCGAGATTCGTGACAATGAAGCCCGCACGCTTCACCTTCTCCATGGCGGCGATCACAAATTCGCGGCTGTCACGGTTACGATTTTCCGCTGCCGTATTCGGGAAGAGTCTACCGATATCGCCTTCGCAAATCGCACCAAGCAGTGCGTCGGTCAAAGCGTGTAACAAGACGTCCGCGTCGCTGTGTCCGATCGCGTGGAAATCGCAACCAATATCGATGCCGCCGATCCGTAGCGGTCCGCCGTTGCCCAGACGATGCGAATCGTAACCCAATCCGATTCGCATCAGCGGACTCCGGGCGGCATGGGTCGCGACATCGGACTAGACATCCAGGTTGCGAACGTCGAGTGCGTGCTTCTCAATGAAGTCACGTCGTGGTTCGACTTTGTCGCCCATCAGAAGACGAAACATTTCATCAGCCGCGCCGGCGTCTTTCATATTGACCTTGATCAGCGTTCGATTCTCGGGATCGAGTGTCGTCTCGCGAAGCTCCTCGGCGTTCATTTCACCGAGACCTTTAAAGCGAGTGATCTGCAATCCCTTCTCGCCAGCCGCACGGACTTCGGCGAGCAGATCGCGCAGGTCCGTCAGCGGGCGGCGAACGTCTTCACCGCGGACGAGTTCAAATCGTGGCGTCGTCATTCCCGTTCGATCGGCCGGGATGAGGTCATCGATGGAGAAACCAAGTTCCGAAAGATCTTTCAGCCCGCTGTTGATCGTGCGGACTTCGTGAACTTCGGCCAAGTGGGCGACCAATCGGGAATCCTCATCGGACGCTTCCCGCGTTTCCGAAGCTTCGTCTGTTTCATCTGCTTCGTCGTTGTCGTTGGCTTCTTCGTCCAGGATCAGGTTGTTGTCGTTGAGATGCTTCTCAACCGATTCGACGTCGGTAAACCAATGCTCTTCGTTGCCATACGTGAGCAACCAGGCGGGAAGCTTATTCGCAACGGGGTCCAAGCGTTCGGCATGGACACGTAGACTCACTCCGCGACGTTCGAGGGCGAGGATCGCATCTTCAATGGAAGCGAGAGACTCGCAAAGCTTTCTCATCGAATCGCCTTCGACGCGTCGCCCGTCCTCCGCTTCGAAGACGGTGTCGTTCAACCCGCGTTCGAGCAGCTGGCCCTTCATTTCTTCGTCGGTCTGGACGTAGTACTTTGAACGTCCGTGCGAGACTCGGAAGAGCGGCGGCTGGGCGACGTAAACGTGTCCTTCGGCGACCAACTGATACATCTGTCGATAGAAAAAGCACAGCAATAACGTGCGGATGTGGCTTCCATCCACGTCCGCGTCGGTCATGATCACGACCTTGTTGTAGCGTCTTTTCGAGATGTCTTGATCGACACCGATGCCCGTGCCGATGGCTTGGATCATCGAACGAACTTCCTCGTTAGCCAGCACCTTGTCATCGCGGCTCTTGTAGGCGTTGATGATCTTACCGCGCAGCGGCAGGATGGCCTGATAATCACGCATGCGACCACCTTCGGCGGACCCGCCCGCCGAGTCACCTTCGACGAGGTAGAGTTCGCAGCGTTCCATTTCTTTGCTGATGCAGTCGCGGAGCTTTCCGGGAAGTCCGCCGCCGCCGAGCGCGTCTTTGCGTCTTCGCAATAAGTCCTTGGCCTTGCGGGCGGCTTCGCGAGCTTCGGAAGCGAGTAGGCCTTTTCGTACGATTGACTTGGCCGTTCGCGGATTCTCTTCGAGGTATTTCGCGAGCTGTTCATTCACGCCGGCAGCGATGATGCCTTCAACTTCGCTGTTCCCGAGTTTGGTCTTTGTCTGACCTTCGAACTGCGGATGCGGAACTCGCACGCTGATCACAGCCGTGATGCCTTCGCGGATATCGTCTCCGCTGAGCGCCGCGTTTTTAAGCAGCCCTTCTTTTTTCCCGTAGTGGTTGAGCGTCCGGGTGAGTGCCGACCGGAAACCCGAGACGTGCGTGCCGCCTTCGATGGTGTGAATGTTGTTCACGTAAGACTGCACGTTTTCGGTGTACTCCGTGCTGTACTGCAGTGCAATTTCATACTGGCAACCGTCTTTCTCACCGACGATCGAGATGACGTCGCTGTGAAGCGGATCGCTGGCGCGATTCAAATGCTCGACGAACTCTGTGATGCCACGTTCGTACTTGAAGTCACCGCCTTCGCCGTTGCGTTCATCCAGAAAGGTGATTCGAACGCCGCTGTTGAGGAACGCGAGTTCTTGCAAGCGTTTGTTGAGCGTATCGAAGTTGTACTTCGTGACCGAGAAAATCTGAGAGTCGGCTTTGAAGGTGGTCTTCGTACCGGTTTTGGTGGTGGAGCGGCCTTTCTTGACGGGACCCGATGCAACGCCCCGCTCGTACTCTTGGCTCCACGTGAAACCGTCTCGGCTGACCTCGCATTCGGCCCACTGGCTGAGGAAGTTGACGACGGTGACGCCGACGCCGTGGAGGCCACCGGAGGTTTGGTAGGCTCCTTTCTCAAACTTGCCGCCAAATTTGAGCACCGTCATCACGCCTTCCATCGTGCTGACTTCTTTGCCCAGCTCGGCAGACAATTCCTTGTGTGCAGTGACGGGGATCCCGCGACCGTCGTCTTCGACGGTGACGCTTCCATCGGTGTGAACGTTGACGGAAACCTTCGACGCGAAACCGGCCATGGCCTCATCGATCGAGTTGTCGACGACTTCGTAGACGAGGTGATGCAGACCGCGGGTGGCCGTGTCACCGATGTACATCCCCGGACGTTTTCGCACATGATCGAGGTCGGAGAGATGCTTGAGGTCTTCGTCGGTGTATTCTTCGTTCGCCGAAGGCACTGATTTGACGGGACTGTCGCTCGAAGCGGGGTCGTCTGGATTGGGGGAATCCGGGGAGGGAGCGTCGCTCATTGAGACCTGGCAAAGGGCGGAAATCGGCTTGCCGCTGGGAAGAGAAAACTGGGCAAAAATGCCCAACGCATCCTGCTTGGCGTGAGCCGCAATTTTAGCAGTTTTCAAGCCGTCTCGCGAGACGTACCACGCTCGCAAACTTGCGTGAGCTACTCGCCCACATTGCCGTTGTCCACATTGTCTTCGAGTCCGTCCAGCAGTGGGAGTTCATTGGCTGCACGTTCCGTCATGCCCTGCTTGAAATGCAGTCGGCAGACCGGGACGTAGCGCTCGTTGCCGCCGATTTGGATTTGGCGACCGTCCTTCACGGGTCGTCCTTCGGAGTCGATCCGCAGCACCATGGTGGCTTTTCGCCCGCAGTGGCAAATCGTCTTGATCTCCGTGAGCGTGTCGGCCCACGCCAAGAGTGCTTCGCTGCCGGTAAACAGGTTGCCTTGAAAGTCCGTTCGCAACCCGTACGCCATCACGGGGACGTCGAGCTGGTCGCACACATCGCTGAGCTGCCGCACCTGTTGCTTCGTCAAGAACTGTGACTCGTCGACCAGGACGCAGTGCAGTGTTTGCTTGCGGTGGATTTCTTCGACCATCGTGAAAAGCTGGTCTGCGGTCGTGAAAGTCGTCGCCGGAGAAGCCAGCCCGATGCGACTGGTCACTTGGCCGGAACCGTCGCGCGTATCGATCTCTGGGAGCAGAATCAGCGACCGCATGCCACGTTCGCGGTAGTTGTAGCTGTTCTGCAGCAGAATCGTCGACTTCCCCGCGTTCATCGTGGAGTAGTAGAAGTATAGCTTCGCCACCTCGCACCCATTGTCTCTGACGCTTCCGGTCCTGAGATCTCGCTGAGAATCTGTTCGGAAATAGCTTCGGCATTTCCATCGTAGCCGGCACGCTCCGCCGTGCTGATTCGCAAAAACTCGGCGAAGTTGTTTCCGAACGAGTCCCTAGCGTTTGATAATCGCCGGGAAAACCCGTCGCGCCTAGCCGATGCTCGGTTCCTTTCCACGACGGCTGCAGCTTCAATGCATTCGATCGAAAGCCCGTCGCGCCACTGGATCAGGCCTGCGCTGCTTGAGGAATCGTGGCCTTGGACCAGATCTGAAGAAATGCGAACTTGCTTTGCTCGAAAACGCTCGTTTGCCTAAGAGCAAAGTGTTTTGGGCGGGCAATCTCCGACCGCTTACGTGGTTTCGGGCAATCCGTAAAATTCTGATTGCTCTCCATCGATTCGCGTACGCTCGCTCCGCAGCCCATCAAAATGCCGCGCTATAACCCAGCCGAAATCGAACCCCAGTGGCAAGCATACTGGGACGAAAACAAGACATTCGCGACACCCGATCCTCCGGGGAAAACCAAGCGGTACGTGCTGGACATGTTTCCCTACCCCAGCGGTGACGGCTTGCACGTCGGACACCCCGAAGGCTACACGGCGACGGACATCGTTTCACGCTTCGCCAGGATGAGAGGCGAGAGCGTGTTGCATCCGATGGGATTCGACGCGTTCGGACTGCCCGCCGAAGAACACGCGATCAAAACCGGCGAACATCCACGCATTCAAACGCAACGGAACATCGATAACTTCACGCGGCAGTTGAAAATGCTGGGTTTCAGCTACGACTGGGACCGCGTGTTGGCGACGACCGACGAAGATTACTTTCGTTGGACGCAGTTCATCTTCTTGGTGTTGTTCGATACATGGTTTGACCACGAACAACAGAAAGGCCGGCCGATCAGCGAATTGCCAATCCCGGATGACATCAAGGCCGAGGGAGAGACGGCGGTTCAGGACTACGTTGACTCCAAGCGATTGGCTTACCTCGACGATGCCTTGGTCAACTGGTGTCCCAATCTGGGAACCGTCTTGGCAAACGAGGAAGTCGTTGACGGCAAGAGCGAAGTCGGCAGCCACCCGGTCAAACGGATTCCGCTGCGGCAGTGGATGCTGCGGATCACGGACTACGCCGAGCGTTTGCTGGATGGCTTGGATGAACTGCAGTGGCCCAACGGCATCAAAAAATTGCAGACCGATTGGATCGGTCGCAGCACCGGCGCGGAACTGGACTTTTTTGTCGGAGACAAAGACGCCTATCAAGCATGGCAGACAGATCGCGAGGCGACCGGCTTCCCGTCCGACCCGGGGACACAAGCGCTCCGGGTCTACACGACGCGTCCAGACACGTTGTTCGGCGCGACGTATATGGTGGTGTCGCCCGAGCATCCGATGTTGGAACAACTCACGTCGGCAGATCAAGCCAACGAAGTAAAATCGTATTGCGAAAAGGCGTCTTTCAAGTCCGATCGTGAACGGACCGAGGGTGATCGCGAAAAGACCGGCGTGTTCACGGGCAGCTATGCCATCAACCCCGTGAACGAGAAACCGGTACCGATTTGGGTCGCCGACTACGTGTTGGCCGGTTACGGGACGGGAGCCATCATGGCGGTTCCGGCGCACGATGATCGCGATTTCGAATTCGCCTTGAAGTACGACCTGCCCGTTGTTGCCGTCGTCGATCCTCCAGAGGATCACGAGCAACGCGATGAGATCCTTGCGGGTAAAGCATGTTTCATCGCGGTCGGAACGGCCATCAACAGCGGGCCATTTAACGGCAAGCAAACACCGGAAGTGAAACGAGAAATCACGGCTTCACTGGCGACCTCGGGTCTAGGAAGTGAGGCGGTCAACTACAAACTGCGCGATTGGTTGTTCAGCCGGCAGCGTTTCTGGGGCGAACCCTTTCCGATCTTGCATGAACTGGATCCCGCAGGAAATCCGACCGGACGCATGCGCGGCGTGGATGCGAGCGAGTTGCCGGTGAAGTTGCCGGAGCTGGAGGACTTCAAGCCGCACGGTCGCCCGGAGCCGCCGTTAGCAAAAGCGGATGATGATTGGCTGTTCGTCGAGATTGACGGGAAACGCTATCGCCGCGAGACCAACACGATGCCGCAGTGGGCGGGGTCTTGTTGGTACTATCTGCGCTACATTGATCCCAGGAACGATCAGGCATTGGTAGATCCGGAAAAGGAAAAGGCTTGGATGCCCGTCGACCTTTACGTCGGTGGTGCCGAACACGCGGTACTCCATTTGTTGTATTCGCGATTTTGGCACAAAGTGCTATTCGATCGCGGACACGTGTCGACGCCCGAACCCTTTGGACGTTTGGTCAATCAGGGGATGATTTTGGGCGAAGTCGAGTTCTCAGTCTTCGTCGATGCGGATGACAACGCTGTGTCATTAAGCGATGTGAAAAAGTCACCCGAAGGTGGACGAATCGCCAAAGACGGCCGCGTCGTCACTTCAAAAGCATTGTCCGCGGAAGAAGTCGAGAAGAAGGGCGAGGGCTTTGTGCTGGTTGCCGACCACGCGATCCGCGTCGAAAGCAAAGCCAACAAGATGTCAAAGAGCCGCGGCAACGTGGTGAATCCCGATGTCGTCGTGAGCGATTACGGAGCGGATTCGTTGCGTTTATATGAAATGTTTATGGGGCCGCTGGAAGCCACCAAACCTTGGTCGATGACCGGTGTCGGCGGCGTGCGAAACTTCTTGGATCGCGTTTGGCGGATGATCGTTGACGACCAACAAGACGAGTTGGTTTTGCAACCCTCGCTCACCGAAGAGTCTTGCGACGAAGAGCAAAAGCGAATGCTGCACGCGACGATCAAAAAGGTGACGATCGATACTGACGAGATGAGCTTCAACACCGCGATCGCGCGGATGATGGAGTTCACAAACTTCTTCACCCGCAGCGAAACGCGTCCGATCGAGGCGATGAAGACGTTTTTGGTCTTGTTGTCGCCTTACGCGCCACACATCGCCGAGGAACTTTGGAAGATCTTGGGGCAGGACGGATCGATCGCACATCAATCGTGGCCGCAATGGGATGAATCGGCACTCGTGCAAAGCTCGATCGAGATTCCGGTACAGTTCAACGGCAAGGTCAAAACGAAGATTCAAATTGCTCCGAACGCCAAACCGGATCAGATGATTGAGGCGGCTCTGTCGGACAACCGCGTCCAAACCATGCTGGAGGGCAAGCAACTGGTGAAAAAGATTGCCGTGCCCGCAAGATTGGTCAATTTGGTCGTCAAATAAGCCCCGGATTGTCGCCGTCAATCGATTTTGATTGACCGAACGTGCACCCTACGGTATCGTCAATGGTGTGAGATGCGACGTTGTACGCAGCTCTCCCCGCCTGCCCGTCTTCTGGGCTACCGACATTCCGGCGTTGCCGCCCGCGATGCCTGCAATTCCGTCGGACTGGCGTTCGAGTCATCTGAACGTTGGGTGCCAATCGTGAATCGGTGGAAATCATTTCGTTGCGAATTGATACGGCGTTCTGCTGCGCTGATCTTTTCTTGCACTTTGGTTCTTTCGAACTCTCCGAATGCGACTGCGATCGCCGACGACGAGGTCGCAGGGCCCGCAAAGCAAGCCGGGCAAGAGCCGGGTGACCTGGAAGGCATGAAACCAGTTCGCCGCGTCAGCTTCAAAGACGACGTGGAACCGATCTTTCGCCGCAACTGTTACGGCTGCCACCAAGGCGCCAAACAGCTGGGCGGCTATCTGATGACTGATTTCGATTCGCTGATGCAGGGCGGCGAGACCGGTGAGCCTTCGATCGTTCCGGGTAAGCCGGAAGAGAGTTACCTCTATGCTCAAATCTCGCTGACCGATGGCGTTGCCGAGATGCCACTGCCGCCGGCAAAACCCTTGTCTCCGGATGAGGTGGAGGTAGTCCGTAGATGGATCGAGCAAGGCGCGATCAACGACGCTCCGCCACGCGACCGCGCGGTGTTTGATGAAACGAACCCGCCGAAGTACGAAGGTCCGCTCGCGATCACCGCAATCGACGTGTCACCGTCAGGTGAGTGGATCGCCGTCGCGGGTTACCACGAAGTCCTACTGTTGGATGCATCGACAGGCAAGATTGCGAAGCGGTTGATCGGCTTAAGTCCCCGCATCAACAGCGTCGCGTTCAGCCCCGACGGACAACAACTTGCTGCAGTCGGTGGAACGCCGGGCGTGCAGGGCGAAGTCCAAATCTGGTCGATCGAATCCGCCCAACTCGAACTCTCCGTGCCGATCACTTATGACAGTCTTGCCGGGATCTCTTGGTCACCCGACGCCAGCAAGCTCGCCTTCGGCGCGGCCGACAATGCGGTGCGAGCCATCGAGACGGTCGACGGGGAACAGGTTCTCTTTCAGGGCGCCCACGAAGACTGGATCCGAGACGTTTCGTTTACGCCCGATGGAACTCACATCGTTTCTGTCGCGCGAGATATGTCGTGCAAGCTGACGGAAGTCGAGACCGAAAGATTCGTCGACAACATTACTTCGATCACACCGGGAGCACTTTCGGGCGGACTCAACAGCATCGCCATGCACCCCGAACGCAACGAGATGGTTGTCGGCGGGGCGGACGGTGTTGCCAAGGTCTATCGCATCTTCCGCGAAACGGCTCGTAAGATTGGCGATGACGCGAATTTGGTCCGCAAACTGCCGGCTCTTAATGGGCGAATCTTTGACGTCGAGATCAATCAATCGGCCACCAGGATCGCGGCTGCCGCAACACTGGATGGAAAATCCGAGGTGCGTGTCTGGGCGTATGACTTTGATGGAACGCTGACCGCAGAACTCAAGAAGATCATGGCGAAGCGTGTCTCGCAGCGATCGGCGGCTGAAAAGAAAACGCTCGCCGAATACTTGGACGGAACGACGACCGAACTGGCTCGCGCGGAACTTGATCATGCCGTCTACGCACTCGCTTTCTCGCCGGATGATTCGCTCGTAATCGCCGCGAGCGATGGCAACCTTCGCAAGATCTCCGCAGACGGCAGCATGAGCGATGCGATGCCCGTGATTCAGTCGCTCGCCGCCGGGCAACAGGAACTCGCCGGCTTCGACGCCGCGACTTGGTTAGAAACGTTGCCCGAGCCCGGAATCGAGCTTCTCGAAGGCGTGACAATCGAGTCGATCGAAGTCACGCCCACCGTCGCTTCGATCTCGTCGCCGTACGAATACGTTCAATTGGTCGTCACCGGCGTCACGTCAGACGGCGAAACGATCGACGTCACACGAGCCTGCCAGTACGAAACTCCCGAGGGCCTGATCGCCAACCAAGCGGGATTGCTGTGCTACGCTTCACCCGATATCGGCATTGCAGCGGCAACCGTCAACATCCGGCTCGGTGAGCATCTCGCGGTCACAAAGATTTCCGCCGCAGATGAAACCGGAGGCGCCGTCGATTTCGTTCGCGACGTGAACCCGGTGCTCAGCCGGCTCGGTTGTAACCAAGGAACCTGTCACGGGGCACAAAAGGGCAAGAACGGATTCAAGCTTTCGCTCCGCGGCTATGATCCGCTCTTCGATCTGCGTGCCTTGACCGATGACTTGGCCGCTCGACGTATCAATGCTTCCGCGCCGGCCGAGTCGCTGATGCTTCGCAAGCCGCTCGGACAAACGCCGCACGAAGGCGGAGCGTTGATGGAGCTTGACGATCCCTATCATGCCATCCTCCGTCGATGGATCGCCGACGGAAGTCAACTCGATCTCGAGACGCCGCGTGTTGTTCGGCTGGAGATCTTTCCGCAGAACCCGGTCGTTCAATCGGTCGGGACGGAACAACAAGTCCGGCTGGTTGCCCACTTCGAAGACGGTCGCTCGCGTGACGTAACACGCGAGTCCTTTATCGAAAGCGGCAACACCGAAGTCGCGACGGCGTCACGCGGCGGGTTACTTACCGCACTCAGACGCGGCGAAGCTGCGATCCTCGCTCGCTACGAGGGGAACTACGTGGCGTCGACGCTCACCGTGATGGGTACTCGTGACGGTTACGAGGAAACACCCACCGAAACTTGGGGCGAGATTGATCACTGGGTCGCGCAAAAGTGGCAACGCGTGAAGGTTCAGCCTAGCCCATTGACCGACGATGCGGCGTTCTTGCGTCGCGTCACGTTGGACTTAACCGGGCTGCTTCCCAGCAGTGCGAAGGTCCGCGAGTTCCTCGCCGATCCAAAGCCGACGCGGCAAAAACGTTCCGACGAGATCGACCGGCTGTTGGCTTCGCAGGCGTACACGGACTTCTGGACCAACAAGTGGGCGGACCTCTTGCAAGTCAACCGAAAGTTCTTGGGCGTGGAAGGCAGCAAGAAGTTTCGCGATTGGATTCGCCAAGCGGTCGCCGAAAATCGACCCTACGACCAGTTCGCTCGCCAAATTTTGACGGCAAGCGGCTCGAACCGGACCAATCCGGCGGCCAGTTACTACAAGGTGCTTCGCAATCCCGAAGACACCATGGAGAACACGACGCATCTGTTCTTGGGCATCCGCTTTAACTGCAACAAATGCCACGATCATCCTTTTGAACGTTGGACACAGGATCAATACTTCGAACTCGCCGCCTTCTTCGGGCAAGTAAAGTTGCAGCCCGATCCGGAATCGAAGGGCAAGAAGATAGGCGGCACGGCCGTCGAAGGCGCGAAGCCACTCTTTGAGAAAGTCGTCGACGCGACGACCGGTGACGTCACCCACGGGCGAACCGGTGAGATCGTTCCGCCCCAGTTTCCCTACGAAGTCACTTGCAATGTGGAGGACTCGCAAACACGTCGCGAGAAACTCGCAACCTGGATGACCGACGCCGACAACCCGTACTTTGCCCGCAGCTACGTCAATCGCTTGTGGGGATACTTGATGGGTGTCGGTTTGATCGAACCCATCGATGACATCCGTGCCGGTAACCCGCCGACCAATCCCGAACTTCTCCAGCACCTGACCGACCAGTTTGTCGGGAACGGGTTTGATACAAAGGCAATCTTGCGGGAGATCTGTAACAGCCGCACGTATCAATTGAGCGTCGAAACCAATCCGCTCAACGAAGACGACACGCTCAACTACTCGCACGCGATGCCGAGGCGACTACCTGCGGAAGTCATCTACGACGCCGTGCACCAGCTGACCGGAGCGACCAGCAACATTCCGGGGATGCCCGCTGGAACTCGCGCCGCTGCCGTCACCGACTCGGGCGTCAAACTGGCCGACGGCTTCCTGCAAAACCTCGGCAGGCCCGTTCGTGAGAGTGCTTGCGAATGCGAACGTTCCAGCGAACTGCAACTGGGACCCATCATGGCTTTGGTCGGCGGACCGACGATCGCGGGCGCCATCGCCGATCCCAAGAACGAACTCGAACGCATCGTCGACGAAAATCCTGACGACCGAAGGCTCGCCGAAGAGATTTTCCTCCGTTCGATCGGAAGAAAACCAAGTGAACTCGAGATCGCAGCGTTCGATCAAATCAAACAGCAGATCCGCACGGACCACGAAGCACTGATCGAAGAACTCGCCGAACGCGAGCAGTCTTGGAAACAGCAGAAAGCCGATCTCGAACGCATTCGCTTGGAAAAGTTGGAATCGACCAAGCAAGAACTCGCCGCCAGGATCGAAGCCGCAAAGCCACAGCAAGACCGTTTGGCTAGCGAACGCGCGGAGCGCATCCAAGCAGCGAAGGACAAGCTTGCCGCGGTCGACGCAAAACTCATCGACGGCCTCGACAAATGGGGAAAGAAGGAATCATCAACCGTTGAGTGGCATCCGCTTCGCGCCAGCACGCTGAAGTCGTCGAACAAGTCGAAGCTTGTCGTCAACGCCGATCGATCGATCTCGGCATCACCCAAAGCCGGCAAGGGGCTCTACACGATCGAGTTCCCGACGTCGCTGAGGAACATCACGGGTTTCCGATTGGAAGCGCTCAGCGACCCTAGCTTGCCCGGTGGCGGACCCGGTTTGCCGGTCAATGGAAATTTCGTCGTCACCGAGTTTGAGATCGATGTCGCGCCTGCGGCGAAGCCGAAGTCGTTCAGCGACGTCGAAATCAAAAGCGGAAAAGCCGACTTCCTGCAGGCTTCGTTTACCGCCGAAGCAACCTTCGATGGTGCCACCCGAAACCAAAGTGGATGGGCCGTCGCCGGGGCGACCGGGACGGATCACTGGATCACTTATAAACTCGCCAAACCGATCGCGAATCCCGATGGATGCGTGGTCCGGATCTTGATCCACCAGTTCCACAACGCGGCGGATCATCAATTGGGTAGATTCCGTATCAGTGCCACGACGGCAACCGGTGACATACCGCTGGGGCTTCCCGAGACGCTCGCATCAATCGTCGCGACCCCCGCAGAACTGCGCAGCGACGACGACAAAACGAAGCTGGCGGACTACGTCAAAAAGACAGATGGAGAACGCAGCAAAGCGGCAACCGCGCTGGCTGCGGCCAGTCGTGCCGTACCGCGAGACGCCGAGACCGTTCGCTTGGAGAAGCTTGTCGAAAGACTCGGTAAGGAAACTCCGGACGACCCCCGCCTGGTGCGGCTTCGTTCGGACGTTCACGAAAGTCGGCAGCAAGTCACCCGCCTTCGTCTGACGGCCGCCGAAGATTTGACCTGGGCGTTAATCAACAGTCCGGCCTTTTTGTTCAATCACTAAACCGCTTTCCGGAGTCGCGCCATGCTTTCGTTCAAAGGATTCGCCGCCAAGGATCTCTGCGATCCCCACTTGGCTCCGAGCCGTCGTGCCTTCCTGCGGGTCGGCGGCTGCGGCATGCTGGGGCTCTCGCTTCCGTCGCTGCTTCAGTTGGAATCGGCCAGTGGTAACGAATCGACACCCGGCGGAGGTCCCGGCTGGGGAAAAGCCAAAAGCATCATCTTGGTTTACTTGCAGGGAGGCCCCAGTCATCTCGATTTGTGGGATCCCAAAGAGAATGTTCCCGACAACGTTAAAAGTCAATTCAAGGCGATCAACACCAAGTTGCCGGGAATTCGTTTTACCGAAAACCTGCCGCTTCTCAGCAAGCTGAATGACCGGTTCAGTATGATTCGTTCGATGTCGTACACGCCGAACGGTTTGTTCAACCACACGGCAGCCATTTATCAAATGATGACCGGCTACACGACGGATAAGGTCAGCCCCTCCGGTCAGCTCGAACCTCCGTCGCCGAAGGACTTCCCAAATTTCGGCAGCAACATCGTCAAGATGCGTCCCATCGACGATCCGATGTTGCCCTTCGTGATGTTGCCGCGTCCACTGCAAGAATCCAATGTCGTGGGCAAAGGCGGCACGGCGGGCTTTCTTGGCAAGTCCTACGATCCGTACACGCTGTATCCGGACGGCGATGATCTGGACATGACGAAGATGAACCGTATCAAGATCGACGACTTGAAGCTACGTGAAGAAGTCTTCAGCGTTCGGCTAAAGCGTCGCGCGCGTTTGCGCGATCTTTTGAACGCCCAGATGCCCGACATCAACAAAGCAGTCGAGAACTACGAACTCGACGAGTATTACGATCGCGCCCTCTCGTTGATCGTTTCCGGGCGTGCCCGCGAAGCGTTTGACTTCAGCCAAGAAACCGACGCGACCCGTGACCGCTACGGACGAAATACGTTCGGACAGAGTTGCTTGCTAGCACGCCGACTCGTTGACGCGGGCACAAGAGTTGTCGAAGTGATTTGGCCCAAGGTGGCCAACAGCGACAATCACTCGTGGGATCACCACGTCGGATTGAGCAAACGAATGAAAGACCAGTCCGCCCCGATGCTGGACGCAGGTCTTTCCACGTTGATTGAAGACCTCGATGATCGCGGCATGTTGGAAGAAACGCTGGTGGTGGCGGTCGGAGAATTCGGACGCAGTCCGCAGAGGGGCGTCAGCACCAGCGGCAACAACAACTCCGATGACGGCCGTGATCATTGGCCGTATTGTTACACAGGTTTGATGGCCGGCGCCGGCACGCGTCGTGGCTACGTTCTCGGCAAGAGCGACAAGACGGCATCGGCACCGCTTGAAGACCCCGTGCACCCTGCGGAACTGTTGGCGACGATCTATCACAGCTTCGGCATTCACCCCGAAACGATCGTCTACAACCATCTCAACCAACCACGCGAGCTAGTCAAAGCACAAGCCGTCACCAAGCTGCTGAGCTAATCATCGGCAAACGCCGCATAGCGTTGAAGCACATATCGGCCGACGCAATGAGTCACCCCAACAACCGCCGCCGGCACCTTTAAAAAGACTGGCTTATCGAAGCGTTGTTTTGAGCAGTAACGGAAGGCGTTCACCGAGCCTGTAATGGCCAACGAGGTCGCTCTGTCGCAATGACAATATTCGATTAAGCCCCCAAACCGCACAAAATAACATAATGTTCAGTTATCGGTGCGACCACGCTGTAGCACCAGGAAATCAAGTCGGCCCAAATACGCATCGAACGCAGTGAAGACTTGTTTAGTATCGATATTTCTTCTCTTTGTGCAAATGATAGTGTGACCGATCAACGACGGACGCTACCTGGAGAGAGGCTGTGGAAAGTCAAACAGATGTCGAACGAACGTCATTAGGAGCACTCTGGAGCCGTTTGCTCCAGGGTATTCCGAGAAGAAAGAAAAACACTGTTTTCCTCACTAGTCTACTGCTCTGTCATGTACTTCTCTGGAACGGATCGGCGGTCAGTGCTCAGTCGAATCTAATTTCTTCGATAGACGAGAACGCCCTTTCAGAAGCTACGACGTTGTTGCAAGAGGCTGCTTACTCCGGAGATGTTGCGGGCGTATCACACATTGTTTGGCTTGACGGTGAAATCGTTCACTTTCATGCGGCTGGCGTTAGAGACCTCGACGATGATCTTGCGTTCACTCGAGACACAGTCGTTCGCATTAATACGATGAGTGGACCAATTACCGCTGTGGCTGCATTGACGCTGTTCGATCAGGGTAAGTTTGCACTCGATGATCCCATACAAAAATATCTCCCGGGACTCAGAGTATCTGGTGTACTCGATTCAACTTTAGAGCCTCGATCGGGGAGGATAGTTCCAGCTGAAGACTTAATCACTGTTCGAGACTTGTTACGTAGGACGTCTGGCTGGAGTTATCCAATAGGATGGAAAGATCCCCTTCTAGCGTTCTACAGAGAAACGGAGTTGCAGTTTTCAGGACCACTTGGTGAAAACCCTCCCGCCTTCCCGCTGAGAGATTTAGTTCCAAAGCTTGGGCGCATTCCTTTATGTGATCCTCCAGGGACGCGATTCACGACGGGGCCAGAGAACGATCTGCTTGGCTTGCTGATCGAGATCTGGTCTGGGCAGCCATTAGATGCCTACGTGGAAAAAGCAATATGCAGGCCGTTAGGCATGAGAAACACTGGATTCACCGTACGACCAGAAATCAACGGTTTGCTGTCGAGTCTGCACAGTTTCGGCGATGATGGGTTACAGGTTGGCGTAAAGGCACCGCAGAGTCGATTTCACCAGAGAGTGCCATATCTATCGGGCGACTCCGGAATGGTTTCGACGATCGACGATTACCTTAGGTTTTGTGTAATGCTGGCAACAGGCGGTGGTAATATCCTTAAGCATCAGACCGTCGACAAGATGATGGCGAACCAACTTAAGGGCATTCGGTCGCCATTCTCTTTTGGCCTTGGGTTAATGATTTGTCCAGTCACGATCAAAAGCTGGTCCGGTACTCGTCGTTGTGCAGAGTACTCATGGATCGGTGGCAATGGTTGTCGCTTTCGCATTGTTCCCGAGATTAATCTCATCCAAATTATCTTGATGCAACAAACTTGCGATATTAACGGACTTGAACGAAAGGCATCGGCGGCGATCTACAAGGGCCTCCGAATTCAGAATAGCCTAGGAGAGGATTAGCTACTCAAACTGAGCGGTCCAAGGCGAAGGACGACTATCACGCCACATTTGAGGCCTTCACACAATGCAGCCGTACGAGGAAATCCTCGCAAATCCGGGGTCGACGCTGCGCGCATAGAATGGATAGCTACCTCAGACTCACCTGCTTTGCGGTGCATTCTCTCTGGTTCGATTCTGAGGAGTCCAGTGTGTTCTCCGAGAAGATCCGCCATTCCGTTTCGATGTTGTCATGCTACTTCCCATGTCACTTGTTTGTTTCCGCTTTGGAGATCAACCACTCGAGCGGTGCGTCTAGTTCTTCTCGTCGAAGATCTTTGTGGCGAATGACTCCCTTTTCGTCTAAGACATAAATGGTTGGTAGAGAACGCACATTCCATTTATCAAAAATGGGTCCTTCCAGTCCACCGTCGCCATTCCAGAAAGAACGCCAAGGGACACCGTGTTTGATCACTGCATCGCGCGCAGCTTCCAGTTCCACGTCGGCGTTCACACCCACGATAGTGAACGGTCGATCTGCAAACCTTGAAAGCAGTTCTTTCTCATGAGGGATATCACCTAAGCATGGGCCGCATGTCGACGCCCAAAATACGAGCAATACAACTCGCCCACGATACTCACTCAAACGCATTGACTTCCCATCGACGTCGATGTCCTCGATGTCCGGGGCCTCGAGTCCGATCGCCAAATAGTTCAGGGCATAGATTTCCCGACGAGCTTGTACCGCTAGCAGCTGATCACGACGGAATGCTAAGACCTTGGGATAGAGACGTAAGAATTCTTCAAAACACTCAATCGCGGCCAGCCGAATCACTTCCGCATCTTGATCTGCAAGGCATCTTTGCAAGTTCTTCTGCAATCGAGACCGTATGTATCTGGGAAATTCTCCCGACACGGGTCTCCTTGCCCAGGAATCTGGCACGCACATCTCGTATTTCCGCCGCAGTAGGTTGCCGAGGCGTAAGTGCGCTTCAGCACGAAGCTCCTTTGTCTCTCCTTCGCTCATCAGGGCACGTAGGAACACCTCGGATTGCTGCGTGTATCGCAGCATTGTGCAAACTTGACGCAGATCTCTTTCGCGGTGGTTTTCGAGGAGCAACACAAGTGCAGCTTCGTAGTGGTCATACAGCCCTTGATCAAATGTAGAGACGCCCATCTTCAAGACTTCGTCGATCGCGTCGAAACCTTCTTGTGTCGAACCAGCTTCTTCAGCGAAGGCGAGGAACCTTGGGACAAAGGACCACCCAGGCCATTCACGGTGTCGCACTATCGATTCTTCACTCGTCGTGGGGTCGCCGTATCGCTCACCCCATACCTGGAGACTTGATCGATAATCACGCTGTAGTTCCGTAAATGCTTCTGACAGCGTTTGAGCGCTCGCGTTGCACGCAAGCAGACAAAGCAGACAAAGCCCAGTCATTCGGGATTGCATTGTATTCCTTCTGGTGAATTAGTATGAGTTTTGGCCATCTGGAATCTCCCGACTCAGAAATCCCGAAAACGCTCCTCTTCAGATCGGAATACCGTGACTCGCTGAATCGGAAGCGGCACGCGGTCGCTTATCGTAGATCCGCGTCGTGGTCACATGGCGGTGCCCGAGGAGCTCCTGGACCTTGCAGATGTCCACACCAGCATCGAGAAGCAGTGTAGCTGTTGTTGCCCTCAAGCTGTGGGTCGAGTAGTCGCATCGTTTGGTGACGTTGCCGTTTTCGTCCTCCTCGCTGATCATCGCGGCGGGCAAACGCTCGAGATAGCTCCCAACGATTTTGTGCATCCCGGCTTCGCTCATTCGCTTATTGCCGAGCGACTTGCTATTTGAACTCGTTCGAGGCCGAAACAACGGCCACGCTTGATCTCAGCCTGTTACAAATATTCTCCTATCGCCTCCGCCGCCACAAAATGCTGCCCGATCGTTCGGTGCTTGTCGCCCTTCTCAGAAATCCGGACCTTGGTATCTTCGCCGTCGACGTGTACGTCCCCCTTTGTTGAGCCTGCACGCGGTCGAGAGCCGGACACCTGAGTAGACGTACCATTTCAAAATGGCTCGATCACGATACGAGACCAGGTCCTCACCTTGGGGTAACCCCATTAGCTGCCGGGCCCTCGTGGCGGAAAGCGATTTGGTTTCGTGGATCGGATCAGTTGACGACCGTGCAATGAACTGGGCGTGAGCCGGGTTTGGCACTGTGATGGGCAACCGAAGTTCTGCCGCGACGCCCTGCTCGTCAGCAATTTGCAAATCGCATCGGTCTTCCAAGCTGCAGCACACATTTTCCCAGCTACTGCAGCAAGCACAACCGGATTGATCGTCGATTCTTCCCTCACGTCGGTCGTGTTTGCGAAGGGATACTTTTTGATTCGCTTGAAGAGTGGTCGAATTGATGCGAACAACAGCGACGCGGAGTGGTCTACGAACAACCGTCCATGTAATTAAGAAGGCCTACCAAACGGGACGCGAGCCGACCGAATGGATGAGGTCGGCTCTTCGCATTAGCTATGATCAAATCGTTCTGCGTTGGAACTATGTCCTCGAGCCATCACGCGCCAATAATTGATTGGGCGTTCCTAAGAACTTCATTTCCCTTTTCCGGTAGTTGTTACATCATTTGCAATGAACAAGATCATTGCCTCTTCTTCAAACAAGCCATCATCGAGCGGTTTGTTAAGTGTCTTCCACTCGATCTCAATCGTATGCCGCTCCGACCGATCGTCGTAAACGATTTTTTTCGGAAGGTAGCGTCCCGATATTTTCTTTAATTCCAAATCGCATGCCGTTGAAACGACATATTTACCTGTTGGCTCCATTCGTTTATCGACCTTTTTGAAGACCTCCCGAACGAGACGGTTCTTGGTGATCCAGAGATCCCTTTTCGTCTCCATAACAAGATCAGTGAGACTTCTCCAAATGACTTCGCCATCGTCGCTTCGCAGTTCTATTGGGTCAGCCCACCCAAGATAATTGATGATGAGTTCGGTCGGACCGGACTGGTCTTGATACTCGGACATCAAGGCCAAACCAAGCGTACGAAACTCGAATGGGAACAAAATCTTCTTCCAACTTGGCGAAAAAGGGCCGCGAACTTTTACAAACGCGGGTTTTTCGTCACTACAAATGATCGAGTCACCCTTGCGCGATGTAGCCGCGAAAGCACTATGTTCGAATTCTCCGATCACCTCAACAGGAAAATCCTTTGACGGCCGGTATCGCTCTTTTGCATCTACGGTCCACAGGTGGACGTAACGATCGTCGACAAAATCAAACGCAAACTCACCTTTTTGCCGATGATATATTGATTCGCAATTCTTCTGATACTTAGTGATTGAGTAACTGAACGATCCAGTCTTCAACAGTTCTCTCAATTCGGCCATCTTAAGGAGCAATTGACCAAATTCTTCAACCCTACGAACCTCTTTCCATTTCTTACGCTTCCAAGCTTTGAGATCAACCTTTTCCTGCGTTTCCTGGCTGTCGCCGCGTTGCGGAGACTGCGACTCGACCTGAGCTGAAACTTCAATCGCCCCAGATGAAGCGTGGACCAACAAGGCAACAACTACAGTGAATAATCGCATTTTAATATCCTGAAAACATGATCGATCCAAGCTGCACGTCACTTTTCGTCACAAGGAGATCGCCTGCAAGCGAGGCCATCCTATTGGTGGAACTCGTAGTTGACCTTTACTTGGTAACCCGACGCGTGAGTTTTGAAGTTGCGCTTTTTTCGAGGTCGAGCTGAGATTGATCTTGCAATGAAAGCGGGGCCAGCGGATGAGGAGATCATCGCATTCTCACTCGTCATGCCGAAGGCCCCGCTGATGATCATCGT